>JAQVMI010000021.1 GCA_028703735.1 Candidatus Cloacimonadota bacterium
ACCATAAATGCGTTTTAGCATTTTGTTCTTTTCATCACCCCGCCAATAAGCTCCAGAGGTTTTTAGCAGCTTAACTGCTTTAATCTGGCTGGTGTTGGAAAGATGAGGACCACGGCATAGATCTGTAAAATCTCCCTGACGATATGTGCTGATGATATCGGTGGCAGGAATATCTTCCAATATTTCCAGTTTATAGCTTTCGCCTATATCTCCGAAAAGCTTAATGGCTTCAGCTTTGCTTAGCTCTGCTCTGGAATAGGGGAGAGCCTGGGCAATAAGCTCTTGCATGCGCTTTTCTATCTGCAGCAATTCCTCGTCCGTAAACGAAGCATCACGATCAAAATCGTAATAAAAACCCTGTTCTATAGCGGGTCCTATGGTTACTTTCACATCCGGAAAAAGCTGCTTAACAGCCTGTGCCATTAAGTGAGCTGTGCTGTGCCAGAAAACTTCCTTTCCTGTTTCAGTTTTAAAGGTGTGCAAGGTAAGGGCTGCATCGTTATCTATCATTGTGTTCAGGTCAATCAGTTTGCCATTCAGTTCGGCACAAATCGAGGCATCGGCAAGGCGTGGACTAATATCCTGTGCTACTTGCAAAGCAGATACGGGTTCGGCGTAATTACGGACAGAACCATCGGGTAAGGTAATGTTAATCGGCATTTTATTCTCCATCTAAAGCACCTTGCTTTTTGCGGTGCTATTAATACAATATAATCCGAACTTGTATTATAATCGAGGGATATTTGTCAAGCCAATCGTTTATTTTAGGGTAACCGTACTAATTAGCTAAGGGCTGGATAGATACTTTACAACCTGCTGCAATTACCTCCGGCTCTCTTGCTTAACGAGAGTAATTCTATTGTTGTTCCTGCCTCTGTAGCTTCAGTTTTCCGTTGCTCCGTAACCCTGTTCGTCGGGATGCTAAGCTACGAGGTGAAATCTGTTGATGAGTGGTGAAGTTACTTAGGGCTAATATTATGAAGATTTCAACATGCGTAGCGAGTTGAAAATAACCAGCAACGTAACGCCTACATCGGCAATTATTGCTTCCCAAAGACCGCTGATTCCAATTAAGCCAAAACCCATCACTAATACCTTCACACCCAGGGCAAGGCTGATGTTCTGCCACACTAAGCGCGAGGTTCTGTGGGATAGATCAAAGGCTGCCTGAAGTTGTTCTGGTTTGTCGTTAAGCAACACCACATCAGCAGTTTCGATGGATGCCTGAGCTCCTATGCTTCCCATGGCAATTCCCACATCTGCTCTGGCAAGAACAGGAGCATCGTTCAAACCATCTCCACAATATGCAACAATACCCTTATTAGCCTGCATGATCTCTTCCAGTTTGGACAGTTTGGCAGCAGGGACAAGTTCGGCGTAATAGCTATCTAAACCTAAGTATTCTGCTACTAATTCTGCCTTTGGTTTTCTATCGCCAGAAAGCATGCTGAAGTGCTTTATCCCACCTGCTTTCAGAGCTTCGAGGGCAGATTTCATGTTTGGTTTAAGTTCGTCCGAAAAACAAACGCAGCCAAGGTAGAGGTTGTTTTTTACCACATGCACAGAGCTTTTTGCTGCGGAATCCTGTAAATCCTTAAAACCTAAGCTTAGCAGATAGTTCTCACTACCGCTTATATAGCTAATGCCTTCGTAAATAAGGGTGATACCCCTACCCGGAATTTCGGATATAGACTGCACAAGTGAAGGGTTAAAAGGAATACTATAAGCAGCTTTAACCGCTTTGGCAAAAGGATGGGATGAGGTGAATTCACAAAGGTACAGGCTATGAATAAGCTCTTCGGTATTATTATTGGCACTTGGTAAAATATCACTGAGGCGTAGGTCTCCTGTGGTTAGGGTGCCAGTTTTATCGAAAACCAGGGTTTTAGCCTTGTGCAGCAAATCCAGATATACACTGCCTTTAAAGATTATTCCCTGTTTGGCAGCCTTACCAATTCCGATGTAATAACTTAGGGGTATGGATATAACCAGTGCACAAGGACACGAAACTATCAAAAATATCAGCGAACGCTTGAACCACACCGCAGCTTCATAACCAAGCAGGGTGGGAATAATGAACACCAATATAGCTGCAAGTACCACCAAAGGGGTATAATATCTGGAAAAGCGAGTCATGAATTTTTCGGTGGAAGATTTTTTCGCACTGGCATCTTCTATAAGCTTGATGATGCGCGCAATCATGCTTTCCGAATCTGTGGATTGAACTTCCATTTCCAATAATCCAGAGCCATTCATAAATCCGGCAAAAACCTTAGTCCCCCCTTCTACAAATACAGGCTCTGCTTCACCTGTTAGTGAAGATGTATCAACGCTGGATTCGCCTTTTGTTACAACCCCATCCAAAGGAATGCGTTCTCCCGCATAAACCATAATTGTATCGCCTACAATGGCTTCCGATACCTCTTTATCTATAACTCCTGAAGGGGTTAATAGGTGGAGCTTCTCCGGTTTTAAAGCCAGAATGGACTTTATGGAATCGCGGCTACGGTTGATAGCCTTGTTTTCCAGATATTGACCCACTTCATAAAGCACCATCACAGCAGCGGCTTCCGTGTACTCACCTAAGTAAATTGCCCCAAGAGTGGCAATACTCATAAGGAAATGTTCGGCAAAAAGCTGTTTGGAATATAGCTCTTTTAGCGATTTTACTAATACTCTATGTCCGGCTATAAGGTAAGCTATTATTCCCAAGATATTTGCATAACTTGGGGCAATAAAAAGTGAGATGCAGAGGATAAAAATAGCCAGAATAATAAACCAAGGCTTTTTTTCGATTGGGGTAGGGTTGTTTGTAGCCAAAGTTATGGTAACCCCTGGCTCTATCCTTGAAGCGATTGCATTCAAACGCTGTAGAGGTTTATCCACTTGTTGCTGGTATTGCACGGTTAATCGTTTGTTAATGAAATCGAGATTAACGCTGCTAACTTCTGATAGATTAGAGATTTCTTCTTCGATTTTGGCACTGCAATTAGGACAATCCAGATTCTGGATGCTATATTCTTTGGTTACCATTTCATTGCTCCATCAGGTGCTCACGGGCTATGGCAAAAATGCTTTCTATGTGTGTGTCGTCCAATGAGTAATATACTGTTACCCCTTCTTTGCGGTATTTTACCAGCCGATGTAGTTTCAGGGTTTTTAATTGGTGTGAAACCGCAGATTGCTGCATTCCTACCAGGGTGGATAAATCGGCTACACAAAGCTCGTGATGCGACAAAAAGTATAATATCTTCAGCCGCGTGCTATCGCCAAACACCTTAAAGAATTCTGCAAGGCGTATATTTGCAGCTTCGCTGGGAGAATCGGCTTTTATCTTTTGCATTTCAGGAGGTGAAATGCTTTTGCATAAACATTCATTGCTCACTATGGATACTCCTATATATGAATATGTGTTCACATAATGATATATGCTGGAGATGTCAAGGAAAATCGTAAAATAATTCTTTGTTTAGTTGGCTAAGAATCTGTACATTCAGTGATATCATAAAGTTAAACAAGCCAGAAAATCAGCGTTGTAAACCGGACTGAATCAGGAATCCATTTAGTAGATTCAAGATCAAACCCGGAGTTACAACGCTGAAGCACTTATGTGCTTTGTTTTGGCAAGGGTTGCTGGTTAAGATTTAGGGATTGTAAACATTATTGATATTGATCTGGTTTGAGATTAGTTCATACCAGTTCAGGTATTCATTTCCCCCGCTTTCTGCCCAAGGTTTGAAAGCCAGATAAGCATGAGTGATCTGCTTTCTTTCGATGGGATACTTCCATTCGATAGGAAGATCCAAAGCCCAGGGGAGGTTATTTGAAGTCTTATAGTAGCGTCCAGTAGCCAGATTTGTGGTATCATCGGATAACCCAAATAGGCTTGCATCGGCATGGATTGTAGGTGGATAGCCTGGAAGATGAACTTCATGCCCCATTACTCTATTTACCATCAGATATGGATTCAGCACACCCCAAATTGGTCCAGTAGATGGATCATAGGGAGTAGACAGAACTATCTCGAAGCTGATTGGAATGGGATCAAAAGTGGCTTGGTCGAGCTGGGTGTTCCAAAAAACATCACTGCCTGGTACATCCACGAAGTCGTTTGTATTAGATATAATCTTAATGATGGAATGGTCTCCGGCTTCAATAAGAGGCATATTGTAAGCAATTCCATTAGCCATGCTTACCAAGCTTTCAATTGCTGAAACAGGGAAGGGCATTTCCGCAGCAAAGGCATTTTGGAACGTGGCTCCTACAGCTCTTAATAACAGTTCTGCTTTGATATCCTTTATCTTATTCTCTGCATTAGCTACCATATTTATTCTGTAACCTACAACCAGATCGTTGAAATCAAAATCACCTTTTTGAGGCCACTGATCCTCAAAAGCAAGGGTTCCCCAATCTGTGGCACTTGGGTAATATATGTTAAAGGCACGTTCTGAATCATTTGGGTAATCGTCTACCGCATCGGGAACTTCGTCACCATCTGCATCCAGGATTGGTTCGTAGGACAGGGCAACACTGAAATTTAACCCAGCAGAAACCATGCTGAACTGATAACCCAGGGTTCCGGCTGGAATAGCAGCTTGCAGATTTCCATTCAAACCCCATCCTGCCAAAGTCCCATCTTCCTTTATTCCAAGGCTATGATGCCATCCGGCAGACATCCCGGCAAAGTTTGTGCCAGCAGGAATATTTAGCTGATTGTTCCAGTTCACGCCCCAGCCTACAAGAGTTCCATTGCTACGCAAAGCAAGCCCATGCCTGTATTGAGCAGAAATTTTCACGTAGTCATTTCCGGCAGGAACCGAGATTTCTCCGTTCCACACAGTTCCCCAAGCTGCCAGAGTTCCATCACTGCGTATGGCAGAGCTAAAATTTTCTCCTGCTGCAATCTCTGTGTAGATACCTGCGGGAGTATTAAGTTGATTTTCGCTGTTTCTACCCCAAGCTGCTATTGTGCCATCGGCACGCAAGGCAAGGTTGTGATATGTTCCGGCGTCGATCTTGATAAAATTGTTACCAGCAGGGACATTTGTTTGCCCTTGGTTATTATAACCCCAGGCTACTAAAGAGCCATCGTTTCTTAAAGCTATTGCATGATCAAAACCGGCAGATACTGCAATAAAATTGTTTCCTGCCGGAACGTTTGTTTGTCCTCTCCTATTGTCTCCCCAACCTATCAGAGAGCCATCTGTTTTCATAGCTATGGCAAATTCTGCCCCGGTGGTAACCATAGTGAAATCCGATCCTGCGGGAGAAGCGAGAACATTTTTTCCATTGTTTCCCCAAGCAAAGATCATTCCATTGGCAAAGAGACCGATGCATAGTAAAAGGGCGAGTGATAACAATAGTAATTTTTTCATCTTAATCCCCTCAATTAGCTGTAAAAGTGTGGCTAAGGTTGTTACCAGTTACATTTAGCTCCAGATCGTAAACATGATAAACTACGCGGACTTTCCGATTTACACTGGCAAGGTTGATTTTGGTTTCAATGCCTGTTTCAGGATTCATCATGCCTTTGTATAGAACCTTGCCTTCCATAGAAGTAATTGTGAGCGGTGCTTTATGTATCCCCTGTAGGTTCAGCTCTATCGTTCTACTCATTTGATAATCGAAATTCTGAGGTACATTCAATTCATTAATTGGAACCTCTGTTAGTTTTTCTGTTTTATCGGAACATCCAAAGACCATCATCATGGCAATCAAGGCGAATACGAATATTATTGCTTTCATACATTTCTCCATAATTTGAGTTGTTGTTTTAGCTGCAAGCAATCCACCAAAAGAATGCTTAGTCATATTTGGCAGATGTTTGAACTATAAGATTCTTTAACTGTTGGAAGACCTGTAAGCTGGTCTCCGCTTTTCATCAGCTGTTTATTTCACTATCAGCATTCATCATTATCTTGCTATGCCATAATCTAACAGAGCTTGATAATCTGTCAATCTTTTTTATTCATAGATGGAACTCGGGCTTTATTCTTGTGTTTCTGTAGTTTATAATGTAAACAGGATAAGACTTTAGGCAAATTGGTCTTTCATTATTTGGGGAGACAATTCAAGGAGGTATGGAGAAATATTTCTTGACAATTTTCCAGAAATAACAATGCTTAACCATAACGACTTAGGCTACAAAAAAGGAGATACTATGAAAAAGGCTATAGCTTTAGCACTATTCCTTTCTTTACTCTGTATGGTTTTTGGAGCAGAAATCCTCCAAAAGACACTCTCCAATGGTCTCACTGTGGTGATCAAGCAAAACACCCAAAATCCCACAGTTGGAATCTATTGTTTTGTAAAAACCGGCTCTATGCACGAAGGAAAACACTTGGGCAGTGGGCTTTCTCATTATGTGGAACACGTGGTTAGCGGAGGCACAACAAGCCTGCGCAAAGAGAAAGAATACACCGATCTGAACAAACTGATGGGAGCCTCCACAAATGCCTATACCAGCTTGGATCGCACTGCGTATCTAAGCGTAGCAGGCAAGGAACACTTTGCTGCTTCTCTTAAAACAATCTCGGAATTTGTGCAGCATTGCCAATTTGATTCCAGTGAAGTAGCACGTGAACAACAGGTGATTTCCAAAGAGATTATCCTGGCGATGGCACAGCCATTATCAAAGCTTTTTTTGCGGAAATCTGAGGCTGCCGAACCCACATCAAATAGTTCTCTGCCTGTTATCGGCAGACCAGAGCTATTTTTGCAGCTAAAAAGGCAGGATCTGATAGATTATTACAAAGCCAGGTATGTCCCAAATAACATGGTGTTAGTAATTGTGGGTGATATTGATCCTAAATTAGCTATGGAAGAAGTGGAAAACAATTTTGGAGGATTTTCCAGAGGAAACCTGGAACCCATTTATCAACCTTCGCAGGCTATTACACTGGGAAAAAGGGAAGTTGTGGAAGAATTCGAGATTCTTCAGCCATGGGTGCTTATTTCTCAGCAGATTCCCAATAGCAATCCTCAGGATGTGTACCTCCTGGATGCTGCTACGGAGCTGTTGATCAATAAAGAAAGCTGCTCCATCCAAAAAAAGTTGCAGCAGGATCTAAAACTGGTTCGCTTTATCTATGCAAGTACAGATTACAACAAAGTGGAAAACTCTGCCAGTTTCAATATCACGTTTGAAGCCACAAGAACTGAAGATATTCCCCGCATTTTAGATATCCTCTATGGTGAATTTGCCGGTGATGCCAAAAAAAGCTATTTCACCGATAAAATGCTGCAAACCCTCATCACGAAGTATGAACGCCAAAAATATCTGAAATCCCGAGCAGTGGATGATGAGTGCGAAGAGATTGGTGATTCCATGTTAGAGAACGGAATTGCTGATGCAGATCAATTGTGGCTGGATATTTTAAGCAATATGAAAGTAGCTGAGGTGGATAAAGCAATTAAAACTTACTTTAACCCCAACAATAAATTCACTTTTTACGGATTGCCCATTGGTGATAGTGTAAAGCTAAAATCCAGCAGTACTGCCGGATTTGCCAAGGATGAGCTAAAAAAGACTGATTTGGGAGGAAAACTTACCCTTATACACAAGCAAAATGCCGAGTTTCCCGTGGTGAGAGGAACTGTGTTTGTTCCTGTATCCAGCTATTACGAAACTGCCGATAACATACGGATTATCAGTTTCATGATCAACCTCTTGCAAAAGGGAAGCAAGAAATACAGCAAAGATATGTGGACAGACTGGCTGGACGAACATTCAGCATCGCTTTACTGCTTTAATAGTGATGATGGTATCTACATCATGTTCACCTGCCTTGCCGGTGATCTTCCCCAAATTCAGGATATGATAGTGGATGCCATAAAGAATCCCTTGTTTGCAGAGCAAGAGATTGCCCTCTTGAAATCCGACTGGGAAGGCAATAATAAGCGGACACAATCTTTTGCGCAGATCCCTCATAATGATTTCGTTGCCAGCAAAGTTTATAGCAGTCCTCGTGAAATCCTTAACAGCATGCAGGAGAACGAGGTTGCCCAAAAATTCACCCGTAGGGATGTGATAAATGCTTACAATAAATACCTGAAAGCTGAAAGCATGATTGTATCAATAGTAGGGGATCGCTCCGAAACAGAAGCGGCTGCCATAGCCAAAAACATTTTCTCCGCTTTTGACCATGGCAAGGTGAGTGACACAATCAAACTTCCTGTTCTACGAATTACCAACGAAAGCTATACTCAGGAATTTGCCTTCGAACATGCATTTGTGGATTTCACCATGTCCTGTCCCGGCATAGATGATCCAGATTTTATCGTGATGAAGGTGATGGATGCGCTGTTAAACTATGGAGATAGAAGATTGCATCATGCCACAAGGGTGGAAAAAGACTTGGCTTATTATGCAGGTGCCTACAATGTTTCCTGTCCCGGATATGGCTTGTTTAGAGTATCCAGCCAAAGCTCCAAGGAAAAAATTGCTGAACTGAAACAAGTATTGGAACAGCAGATAGACCGTTTGATAAACGAGCCGGTAACTGCCAAGGAACTGAATGAAGCCATCGAAAACTACCTGAAACAGCACCAAAACTACATAACTGACGAATGGTTAGGCTATTATGCCATAGGTTTTGAAGTGCAGGGTTTGGGCTACGATTTCTTCGTTAGTGGAGCAAGCTTGCTAAAGAAAGTAGATCCCAAAGATATTCAACGCGTTGCCAATAAATACCTTAGAAACAGAGATGTTACTATCTCCATTCCTTCGGATGAGGTGGAAAGAATAATGCCGGAGTAAAGCTTTTCGGGAGTTATAATTGATAGCGGTTGCCGAATTGCTTATAGCAGAATCAAAGCTAAACAGCAGGGTGTAAGCCATACCAGCCGAGTGATTAAACTAAAGTAATCCATTAGTCTCAGATGGGTAGGGGAGTTATTAATATTTAGCTCTCCTACCCATCAATTTGTTTGGCTCTCTTTCAGATCAAGTGGGTAACTATTGTCATTCCGGACTTGATCCGGAATCCAGTTTTTTTTATTAACATCGTGGTATTGCTGTAACATGTTATTTAACAATACGTTATCACTGGAACATTTCTAAAATGGTTTCCTGCCTACGCAGGAATGACAAGCAGAAAAAATACTCTATACGCTCAAAACGAAGGAGAGCTATTTTTTTCCATGTCAATCTGCTCGCTGCCTATAAGAGCAAGCTTAACAAGCAGTTAACTAAGCACTTGAATCTAATAGTATATACTATCAATCCTTTAACTTACCTTGCAGTAACAAAAGTAGCTGCAGGGTTCCTGCAAGGATAATGGAAACAGGCTGTTAGAAGTGATTGGCTTTCAAACTGTCCCCAAGGATTGATATCTTTACAAAAGGGGAATGCTGCTATTATCTTCAGGGGCAATATCAAAGCTATATCTGATGGTTACCATTATCCAAATTGCGAATACGCAGAATGAAATCCTCCACCCAGTTAATTTCACCTTGCAGCAAATATACAGGGCGTCTGGAAATGCTTTGGGGGTAAATGCTGCAATTCTCACCTACCATAAAATCCTCTAAGGCTTTGTATTCGGTTATTTTTTCCCTTAGCTTGGTTTTATAGCTCTCCAGCATTTCCACTTGCTTGTCCTTGGGAAATATATCGAAATTATAGAAGGCAATATCTGCTTGCCAACGGATATGTTCAACTTCGCTAACCAGTTCTGTCAGCTTGTCCTTAAAGGCAGCGATTCCTTCTGCGGTGATTCGGTAAATTTTCCTTGCGCGGTTTTCTTCGCTAATCTCAGTGGTTGATTCCACATAACCCATGGTTTCCAGTTTTACCAGAGTTTTGTATATAGCGGACATGGAAAGCTCTGTCCAGAAACGCATATCACGAAACTGAACGTCCTTTTCTATCTGGTAGGGATGTTTGTCTGCTTCCGTTAAAAGCCCAAGCAGAGAGGCTTCTGCAGATGTAATACTCATGGTGTAGCTCCTTTTTTTTGTATTGCTGAGTGCATAGTTTTGGCTATGCATATATCTGTCAAGTAATATTGTTTGCATACTATATTGATTGAGCTAATAACATGAACTTTACTTTTACATGCCATGAAATCGTAATGACAGTCGCCTAAACTATCTGTAAAACTCAGCACTCGAGGTGAGTGCAAGTACGATCTGGACATTTCTATCCAAACTCTGATTTAGCCTAATTCCCCACCTATGCACAAGACAGGCATTTTGCAGTTCTTGAATAGTAAAATTTCTAAAAACCTTTAGTTAGATCAGTTTTTCCTTTTTCAGTATGTTAAAAAATCTGGTTTGCGAAATATAATGATCCGCCAGCAATTTGCCATTGTTAATCAAGTTAAAGGTGCCATAAGGAGATAGAGCTTGTTGAGCTTCCTGAGGTGTTTTAAGCTCTGTTACAGTTATCTGCAAACCCTTGGCTTTCACAATCTCATCCAGTTCTGCCACAAACCTGGCAACCCAGGGGCATTGTGCTGCATAAATAAGGTGTAATCCCTTGTAATTGGATAGCTTATCGCTATTGTTATTAATCTGTGGCACTATTCCAGGCTTTATCTGTTTGGTTAGCAAACAAAAGCTTGGTTTGGCTTGATCAACAATGCTGAATCCATTTTTGGTGAAGATCTCGGCTTTGGCAAGAAAGGCATCGGAACTGGTTAAAACAGCCACTCCATTCCTGCCATTTTGCATGGCATCCATGTAGCAATCTTGAATTAAAATACTGCCCAAACCCTTACCCTTCCACGCAGAAGAGCTTACCCACAAGCAGTGAATGAACATATATCCAGCAGCAGAAACTCCACGCCAAGTATATTCTCCAGGGATGTATTCGATGAATCCTTGAGGCTTTTTTTCGTTTTCCGGGTAAATTAGTTTAATTCTTAAGCCTTGATTCAATTGTTTGCGCATCCAATCCACTTTTAAGTGGTAAGTGGGGTGTTTGGGGTTAATAAAGCACACAAATTGCGGATGTTCTGTCAAATTACTTTCGTCTATGCTAACAATACGATAATTCATCTTTCCCTTACTTTGGGCTAATGAGCTGTAACCCGATAGAATCTCTTTTGATCTGCTCCACTATATGTATATGTTCTGGAGCTGGTGGAGGCTACGTGGTTCCAGGCTTCAGAGCCATTTGGAGTTGATTTTGTCCATATTTTATAGTAGCTTGCACCAGCTATGGTATTCCAGCTAAGCACTACACCGGTGGGGGATTTGTTGATTGCTAACAGGGGTGTTCTTAGGGTTGGTGTAGTATAGAAATTGTAGCCACCCAGGTTGTTATCCACAGCATCTGCTGGATATTTTAAATGACCTATCACTGCATGTGGTATATACAGAGTTCGGTTACAAAGCGGGTTTGGTATGTAGAACCAATAAGTATGTAGAGAATAAATGGTTTCGTTTGTGTAATAGCGGTAATAATCACCCTCCAAAACCATGGGAGTGCTGTATTGTTTAAGGTAAACTTCTTCTGCTCCAAGGCATTCCATCATCCGCTTTGAAATGTAAAATTCCCCATTTGTATAAAATCCATAATCGGAGCTGTCGAACCAAATCCGCTCGGAATCTGGAAGTGGAGAAGTGATCTCGATGAATTCTCCATTTGTATCACCATACCAATCTGATAACCAGGCTTCCCGCTGAAAGTTAAAATCCACATCCGTAAGATTACCCCAATAGTCACAACCAAGCTGTATCCCTATGAAACCATGGATCTTAACCCGCATTTGCAATGCATAGCGATGCCCCGGAATACCCCAAACTCTGGGTAACCACCAATGGCTAACGTTATCAGGCATACTACCCACGTTTATATGAAGCAAGCCATTGCTGATGTAACCATTGGTCATATCATTATGTACATCGCTGGTGAACCATCGGTTATACAATCCACCCAATCCAGAGGGAACGCTTCCACTGTTATCATAGTGCAATTCGTTCACTACCAAAGAGTTATTGCTCAAATCCAACAGCTTCATCCAATCAACTTCCACATAACCATCGTTTTGCTGCCCTGGTATAACTGTAGCTGCTGCTACCCAAGGTGTAGGAACTTGAAGATCAGTAGGCAAAACCATTTCCTTCAATGTTTCCATGGCATAAGGGCAGTCGTATGGAACCGCTATGGTAGAATAAGCAACTGCAAAAACAAGCGTAATTGCAATAAGGGAAATAGTTTGTTTCATTCTTTACCTCTTTAGTTAGGCTTAGTTATGGTCTAAAGTTTTGGAATAAATTACCTCATTAAATCCTGCTTAACTTACGGTAAGTTATTCTTTTGGGTACCAAGGCTTTAATTCCCAAACGCGCTAATTTGTCCTCTTCGTAATCACTAAAGTTGCCTTCGAACCAGCGAACCTTGCTATCACCCTCGAAGGCAAGAATATGAGTGCATAAT
>JAQVMI010000372.1 GCA_028703735.1 Candidatus Cloacimonadota bacterium
CTTCCCAGGCATTAAAGTTTTCGGTAAACAACCGCAGAAATGCTGTTGTTTATGTCCGTCCACGCTTGTTGGATAGGACAAAACCCAAACTTGGTTTATATAAGGACGGGAAGCTTGTTAAAACTATCGAGTTTGGTTTGAAAAGAACCACAAAATACCATGTGGAAGGGGTAAAGAACCTTGGTATTGCCCAAAAGATAGAGCTTCCAGCAAACACTGGTAGTAGTGATTATGAGCTTCGTGCAATTAGTGATCATCTGTTCTTTGCCAAGCCAGTTTTAATAAAGAGTGCTGGTAATGGTATCGGCAAAAAGAGCTCGGCAATCCAACCCTCCAATTCTTCCACAAAACCGAAGCAATAAATGGAAAACACTATGATGTCTGAGAAGATTTTCGAAAACATTGCCACGCCAACTGATACGCAAGATTTTAGGGACCTTAGTTCCACGGTTGTGGCGCAATCACCATCTGGTGAGCTGGAAGCTACGAACCGTCCCTTGCCAAGGTATTCTACCCCTTTAAGAACAGCCAGAAGAATCAGAAGCTTTCGCCCCATCATAATGATCTTTATGATGTTTCTAAGCTTGGCATCCGGTAGTTTGTTTGCGCAGTTAACAGGTTCTGTTACCCTTGGCACACGATATTCCGATAATGTTTTTCAATTATCCGAAAACGATCTATCCCGCTTTGATGATGAGCACAGTTCGCTTGATTTTGTAAAGACCTCGGATGATATGATCCTTGATACAAGAATTGAACTTGCTTATCCCATGCATTACCGTTGGTGGAAGATAACCCCTTCGGTAATTGGAAACATCTCTCAGGCTGTTAGCAATACAGAAAAATACCGCAGAGATGCTTCTGTAAAACTGCGTGTGGATAGATACTACTGGAATTTAAGTGCTCAATACAGTTACAACCCGCATATATACTACCGCAATTTTAACGATGCTGATGGAAGTGGAAACAGCGAGGAATACTGCTATAGCCGGAATGGATATAGAGCTGATATTGCGGTTAAACCAATTAAGAATACTACTTTAAAAGGTAACTTCAGGATTGAAGACTATTTTTACAATCAGTATTTCACAGAGGCAGATGGGCAAGCCTTAACTGGTGGATTAGGTGTAAACTACCGCTTTCCGGTTTTTAGCTTGGATTGTGGGTACAGTTATCGGAGCTTTACCAATGATAACAAGGTGGATACAGATGATGCCTCTTATGAAAGCAATATCTATCAAGGGAAGATAACCCTTCCCAAGATGCAGCTTTCAGATAAGGGAACTACAAAATGGCAGCCCTCTTTGGGAATCAACTATGAACAAAGATATTATCAGGGAAATGATTCCTGGTATGGTGGCAGAGCCGATTTCACCTATACTATGAATGCAGGTTTCGATCTGATATTTCCTTCCCGATGGGAAATAGGGCTTGACTATTCTCACATCTTTCGAAACGTAGAATCTGATAACAGTTCTGTTTTGCAAAGTAAAGAATATGGCGAAAACAGGCTGGGAGCTAATTTAAACTACAAGTTTTAATACTACGAGGTAATTATGCAATATCATCAGGAAAGTGAACCCAAGAAGATCAGAGAGTTTTTGGATCTTGTGGAAAACCACAAGGTTGATATCAGGCATTATAAAAGCCCCGTATTAGTCTGGGCAGTTCAGGATGGAACGGTTTATTACTCTTTCTGGGAAGCTGATTTGCTAATGCGCTTTGGTTTGGATAATGTGGATGGTTGGGATTTTGAAGAGGATGCTCTTTTCTGCCCGGATTGGATATCGGAAACTGAAGATGACGAAAATGCTGATCTTGACGATGACGACGATGACGATCTTGGTTTAATCTGCAACCTGAAATTGAACCGTGATAATTAGCAGAAGATTGAAATGCTGATTTCCATCATCGGAGGTGGGGGGTGGGGCTTAGCCCTGGCGAAACTGCTGCATAACAATGGACATAAGATTTTGGTTTGGGAGTATAATGCCCGCTACCTTGCCACTCTGAGAGATACAAATGCTAACGATCTGCTGCTGAAGGGTATTGTTCTGCCAACGGGTATAAGCTACACTTCCAGTTTTGCAGATTTGCAGAGCTTTACACCAGAGATAATTATAATTGCCACACCCGTTCAATTTATCCGAAATACCCTCAGGCAAACTGATCCCACACTATGGACTTCAGCGAATTTATTAGCTGTGATTAGCGTTTCCAAGGGCATAGAAGAAACAAGCCTGAAGACAGTGGATGCCATTTTGCAGGATGAACTTCCAGCTGCAATTTGGAACAAAATCTGCGCATTATCCGGACCTTCACATGCAGAAGAAGTAGCACGCGAGCTTCCTACCACAGTAGTTATAGCAGGATCGGATGATGCTTTGCTCCAGAAGCTTCAGGTAATATTCAGCAACTCCTATTTTCGTGCGTATCGCTCCTCAGATATGGTAGGGGTGGAAATTGGCGGAGCAGTGAAAAATATCATTGCAATAGCAGCCGGAATTGTGCTTGGTTTGGGTTTTGGAGATAACACTATTGGTGCGCTACTTACCCGTGGAATAGTGGAAATCAGCCGTCTTGGAATAGCCATGAATGCCAAACCAGAAACCTTTTTAGGTTTATCAGGCATAGGTGATCTTATCACTACTGCCACATCTCCTCATAGTCGTAATCGATATGTAGGTGTGGAAATTGGTAAGGGACGCAAGCTTAAGGACATCCTTGCCGAAATGAACATGGTTGCCGAAGGGGTTGCCACAACCCGCAGTGTGTATCATCTGGCGCAGCAGCTACAGGTGGATATGCCTATTGTTACCCAAGTTTATCAAGCTTTATATATGGATAAAAACCCCCAGGAAGCCATAATCGAACTTATGACCCGCGAACTAAAAGCAGAGTAAGAATCAACAGTTTAAACAAATCAGGCAGCGGATTTCAATTTCCACTGCCTGATTTTTTTACGTATCTAAGTTATTGATTAGTAAGAGCTTTTATTCTCCTATTATCTTTAGGAGCACACGCTTATCCCTCATACCATCGAATTCACCATAAAAGATCTGTTCCCAGCGACC
>JAQVMI010000373.1 GCA_028703735.1 Candidatus Cloacimonadota bacterium
TCCTGTAGGAAGCTGGGATTTGATGGAAACCACTACCAATCCACCACAGCACATGGGTGCGTTTATGAAGTGGAAATATGGCGATTGGATACGTGCCCCTACGGTAATATCTACAAATGGCAGCTATACTTTAAACCCCATAACATCATCCACGGGAAACTGTTACAGGATAAATTCACCAAATTCTTCCTCAGAGTATTTTATGGTGGAATACCGCAGAAAAACCGGTACCTACGAAAACTCTATCCCTGGCTCTGGATTATTAGTATATCGCATAAATACCGCTGTTGGCGATGGAAATGCCGATGGACCGCCAGACGAAGTTTATATTTACCGTCCCGGAGGAACAACCTCCGCAGACGGATCAATCTACTCAGCCAATTATAGTTCGCAAGCTGGACGAACAGCCATAAATGCCACTACTAACCCTACTCCATTTCTTACCAGTGGTGCAGCGGGAGGTTTATCGCTATCTGGCATTGGTTCTGCGGGAGCTACAATCAGCTTTACAAATGGTGTAGCAACACCTCCAACTATCACCTGGATACCTTCTTCCATATCAAAATCTTTGGCAATAAATGCAACGACTACCCATAATCTTACTTTAGGCAATACCGGAAACCAGAGTTTAAATTATTCTTGCACACTGCCAACAACAGCTACAACGGTATTGGACGAGACTTTTTCCACTAACGCCAGACCTGCTAACTGGACAGAAGCAAACGTGAGCGGAACAGTCGTGGATTGGGCTTTTGCAGCAGGTGGATACGATGCTCATCCCAGTGCAGCTTATGATGGTGCCTACAATGCCAGGCTGTATAAAGCATCCTCTACTGCAAGCGTAACGAAGCTTATCACTCCCTCTTTAAATCTCTCCGGTTCATCATCTGCATCTCTGTCATTTTGGCATGCGCAAGAGGTTTGGCCCAATGATCAGGATGAGCTGCGGGTTTATTATCGGACAACCCTTGCCGGAGCATGGACTCTTTTGGCAGAATATACAAATAGCATAGCTTCCTGGACACAGGAAACAATAGCGCTTCCAAACCTAAGCAGCACATATTATATTGCTTTCGAAGGCACTGCTAAATACGGCTATGGAGTGTGTCTGGATAAAGTGGTGGTAACCAAGCAAAGTGCTACATCAACCACACCCTGGGTTAGCTTGAATGGCGGAACTATCGTTAGTAATAGCATCGCAGGTGGTGGGGCAAATCAAACTATTACAGTAGGTTTTAACAGTGCGGGTTTAACTGCAGGAACCTACAATTCCACCATAACCATCACCAGCAATAGCAGCACAAATTCTACGGTAAACATTCCTGTAACGCTTACTGTAACAGCACCTCAGATTAATGTTAGCGTCACCAGCCTTGCTTATGGTACTGTGCTAATCAATTCGTCTCAGAACAGGAGTTTTACTATCAGCAATGCCGGAAATGCCACTCTAAGCGGAAATATCACTACTCCAGCAGGTTATACAGTTGTTCTGGGACGTAGTGTTGCAACCGGAAAACAGATTTTGCCTACTTTCGATAGCCAAAATGGTTCCAGAACAAGAAATATCCTTCCGTACACCGTAACTGCTGGTGCAACAAACACCTATACTATTAGTTTTGCTCCCACAGTTGTGCAAGCATATAATGGCTCTACAACCATCACCCATAATGCCACAGGTGCCAGCAAAACCATCGCTATTACAGGGCAAGGTGGCAAACCGACAATAGGATTAAATGCCACTTCCTTCAGTTATAGCTTGGCTCCTGGGCTGTCCAATACCCGTACCTTAACCGTTTCTAATAGCGGAAACATGTCTTTAAGTTATGCTCTTACTATTGCTGGAGCTCCTGCCTGGCTTAGAATTAACAGCGGCACCACAGTAAGCAGCAGCATAGCAGTAAGCGGAGCAGCACATAATATCGTGGTGGGTTTTAACGCAACAGGTATGAGCCCCGGAACTTATAATGCCACAATAAATGGAACCTCGAATGATCCCTCAAACTCTGCTTTCACAATAAGCGCAACCCTAACTGTAACAAGCCCAATCAGCATTACAACCCCAGCGGGTGGCGAAGTATGGAACATAGCCTCGGTTCAAGCAGTACAGTATTACTATTCCGGTGCAGGAACTACCGTAACCTTTCACTATTCTACCAATGGTGGATCCACCTGGACAAGTGGAGGAACAAAAACAGTAGTTCAGGGATCAAACAGCTTCAATTGGACTATTCCCTCGGCAGCTTCTACAAACTGCAAGGTTAGGTTCACCGATAGTGTTTCCCCCAATCATCAGGTTGTAAGCAACGTATTTACCATAGCCAATGCTGCACCACCTTCCATTCCGCTGAATGTTGCAGTCGTCCGTAATGCAGTTACAGGGGCTGTTACTGTTTCCTGGAATGCATCCACAGGTTCGCCCACTAACTATAAGATATATTTCTGCCCAACTCCTGGTTTTACGGTTGGCTCCAGTTTATTGGGAACAGTAGCTTCCAGCCAAACCACCTATATAGATAGTAATGCCAGTACCAGAGGCAAGGGATTTTATCGGGTAACCGCATATAAAAATTAGCTGAGCAATTACACAAGATAATGCTCATTTTTGTGGGTCTTGGTATCCACAAAAATGAGCATATTTTTTGGTTTCCAGATACTTCATGCCCTGGAAGTTAAAGTGTTTAAGTCTGGAGTCGAATCGACTTTGATAATTTACACCAATAGAGTTATCTCTTTTAGTCGATTGGACTACAGCAACACTGGCTGCAAAACATTCAGGAATAAAAAAACCGATGATAACTGGTTGGGTTACGCTGTAGTCCATTTCACCGCAAAGATGTACGTAAGCAATAGATTCTCAAAGGCGAAATCGACTCTAGACTTGCAGGGGTGCAACTTTACCTTTCTGGTGATTCAATAATGTCAATTTCATTTTTGATGAAGATATAGCATGCTTCACCTACTTCATGTTGCTTTGAAACTGCTAACATATTGCTGTTAATACCTTATTGCTTGAACCGTATTGTGTCCTTTTGTTCTTCTATGGAAGGCTAAACTTACCATAAAAAGAAAAA
>JAQVMI010000374.1 GCA_028703735.1 Candidatus Cloacimonadota bacterium
GCTTTCACAATGCCAATCTCACAGCGCAGCTCTCACTTTATAAAATCTCACAGCGAAGCTCTCACTTTATAAAATCTCACAGCGAAGCTCTCACTTCTTTGGCTTCCTGCTTACCAATTCATACAGCAAATAGCCATTCAGCATATACAGCACTTTATCAAATTCTTTATCACCGGGGATGATGAGATCGGCATTTTTCTTTGAGTGCTCTATAAAAGCTTCATGAGAGGGTTTAACGGTTTGCAGATATTGATCCAGCACGCTTTCCACGCTTCTGCCACGATCAATAATATCACGCTGCATACGCCGTGCTAATCTGGTATCAGAATCGGTATCCACATAAATCTTCAGATCGGACAGGGCAAGCAGCTCTGGATAGTAAAGCGCAAAGATACCTTCCAGGATTATCACGTCTGCATAGGCTACGCAGGTTTTACCTTCTATCCGGCAGTGAGTGGAGAAATCGTAATCTGGCATATCCACAGCTTCTCCGGCTAACATTTGTTGAATATCGGTAAGTAAATACGCCGTATCAATGGAACTGGGATGGTCAAAGTTTACTTTTTTGCGTTCTTCGGGATCCAGATGGCTTAAATCTTTATAGTAGTTATCGTGGGAGATGATTACTGTTTTCAGATCGTTCAGCCGCATCCCTATAGCTTTGGCTATGGTTGTTTTGCCGGAGCAGGTTCCCCCACCTATCAAAACCAAGCGAACATTATTTTGTGTCATTACTTTCTATCCATAGTTTAATTGTGTCTAAAATCCGGGTTTGGATGGTGCTTATATCATAAGCTTCGGCACAGTATTTTTGCAGATTTACCGCAGCAGCATGCAGTTCCCGTGGGTATTGGATTAAGCGGGTTATTTTTTGGGCTATTGCATCAATATCAGCTCCGATTACTATGGTTTTCTCGGGAAAATGCATTGATGCCACAGATTCAGGCGAACACACCACAGCCTTGCCGGCTGTAGCAGAAATGGGGATTCTGTTTTCTGTGTCCGTATCTTCCAGAGGTAGCAGCACCATTAGTGCTTTGGATAAAAGCTCTGGCACCATGGGGATTTCTGCTGCGGGCAGTGTTTCCATAGTTTCGGCTGCTTCGTGTGATTCTTCGATTGTCACAGGCATTTCAGGAGGAAGCATTTCGCTGTAAGGAGCATATTTTATCCTGCCCCCACAGATTTCTGCCAGGGTAGTATGTCCACATAGCACAAGCTCTATATTTTTTTCCACCAGCTTCTTAGAGATGCGGGGGTAAATTTGGGCAGAAATGTTTCTGCCTACTTCAATATTTGCAGCATTTTCGGGATTACCCCAGAACAGAATATAGTTTGAAGTGCCTGCTTCCTGCTCCACATCCAGGGGTGGAAATTCTACCGGAAGCGGGAAATACAGGATATTTTCCCCCTTCAGCTTAAAGGTTTGCTGCATTTCACTGGCATGAGAGGGGCTGGCAAAAAAACAATGAGTATCAGCCTTTAACAGCAGATTGTCCCAAATCTTCTGTCTGGTGTAATTCCATAGGTTGGGCAAATTTGCATAGCTTACGTTTGCTTTCCAATTTGTCTCCACCTGTGGCAGGAAGTAGTTATCCACATCCAATACCAATAAGCAGCTTGGCAGAGTTTTTTTGGCAATTCGCCATAAAGGCATGCAGGTGAGTCCCGCAAATACGATCAATTCGTATCTTTTACTATCCAGAATGGATGCAAACCTATCTGCCTGATTGGATGCCAAAACATGGTAACTATCCGGATAAATGTTGTTTGTAGTTCCCAGGCTTAGGGAATAGAGCTTGTCATAACCAAAGTGTGGGGCTACAGGCTTTTCCAAATAGGCACTGGATTTTAACAACAATAAATCCGCATCATAATTACTGCTAAGAACGCCCCAGATAAAGCGGGAGCGTATGCTGCGGGGTGTATCACTCTCCATAAAAGGTTCATCTATAAAGAGGATTTTTTGAGGCGGTTTGTTAGTAATTAGTTCATCCATAATCATTTCTCTTTTTTAGTGTCTAAAAAACTTTGCTTGCATGCGCTAAGGTGAGTGGCAATCTTACTGCTCACTTGTTCCAATTGTGGATTCATATATCCCAAAACCCAATAGAACATTAGCTTCTATGCCAATATTTTGCAAGAATGCGGTGTAACTGATTAAGCTCTATCGGTTTGGCGATGTAATCATCCATACCATGCTCTAAAAAACGTTCTCTATCTCCCACCAAGGCAGCAGCAGTGAAGGCTATTATGGGAGTGTGCCTGTTTTTTGGTATTTCTTGCAATCTAAGGGTTTGAGTTGCAGTAATTCCATCCATCACAGGCATTTGGATATCCATCAAAATTGCATCATAATTGTTTACACTGCATTTTTCCAGGGCTTCCTTACCATTGGCAGCAAGGGTTACTTCAATTTTCCAGCTTTCTAATTGTCGCAGCGTTACCACTTGATTTATCGGTTCATCTTCCACCAAAAGAACTCTCATGCCCAATAGTGAGCTTCTGCCTTTTTCGCTAAGGGTAGATTCACCAGATGGTATTTGCGGCTGTTCATGAGTTACCTCGAAGGGAAGTATGAAGTAAAAACTGCTGCCCTTACCGGGTTCACTTTCCACCCAGATAAAGCCATTCATCAGTTGCACTAAGCGTTTTACGATAGATAAGCCTAATCCTGTTCCCCCATACTTGCCTGTAATGTTTGCATCAGCCTGGTTGAAATCATCGAAAATCTCGTGTTGTTTATTGTGATCTATTCCAATACCAGTATCTGATACACAGAATAGCAGCCTAATAAGGGAATCATTCACCGTATAGATATCGGCGTTAATTTCCACAAATCCACTCTCAGTAAATTTCACCGCATTCTGCAGCAGGTTTACAATTATCTGCTTAAAGCGTAATTGATCTCCATACAAGATATCTGGGATGCGCTCATTTATCACATGCCGAATTTCCAGATCAGGATTCTTATTTTGGACTCTGTAGGTTTTCAACACGTCCTCTATAAGCATTCTGGGGTTAAAAGCGTTTATTATTAATTCCATTTTCCCGGATTCTATCTT
>JAQVMI010000375.1 GCA_028703735.1 Candidatus Cloacimonadota bacterium
TTACTCGTGGAAGTAAAGGTATGTAAGTTTTCAGCAAGAATGAACAGGCAAAGCATTTACCCAGTTGTGCGCATGAAGTTTACGACGTTTCCGGTGCAGGCGATACAGTAATATGTGCTTTAACCCTGGCTTATCTGTATAACCACGATATTGAAACAGCAGCTCTGATAGCTAATCATGCTGCTGCTGTTGTTGTGGCAAAACATGGCACCTCCAGCACCACTACAAAGGAAATCTGGGATAGCTTCAGTGATAAAAAATAAGTTAATCCCCTCTGCACAAATAGCAGATGTTGCAGCGTCCTTGCATAGAGATAACAAAAAGATTGTATTCACCAATGGATGCTTTGATATATTGCATGCAGGACATGTATTGTATCTGGAAAGCGCAAAACAGCTTGGAGATATCCTTGTTTTGGGGCTTAATAGCGATGCTTCGGTAAAGCGTTTAAAGGGTGAAACACGTCCAATAGTGGCTCAATATGAACGCAGCATCGTGATTGCTGCCCTGGAAGCTGTGGATTATGTAGTAATATTTGATGAAGACACCCCATATCAGCTAATCAAGCTGATCCAGCCTGATGTTTTGGTGAAGGGTGGAGATTGGACTGTGGACAAAATAATTGGCTCGGATATCGTGCAAAGTTATGGTGGCGATGTGAAATCCCTCTGTTACGAAGATGGGGTTTCCAGCACTTCAATTATAGATAAGATACTTAACCTGAGGCAAGTATGACAGAAGAGCATATAGAAGATAGCGGCATAGTTACTGCTGTGAATGGAAACCAGGTCAAGGTGGAAATAGTGCGAGGTGGAGGATGCAAAAGCTGCACTATGCGCGGATTCTGTTTTAGCAAAAACACCCCCTCAGAATTTGATCTTACCAGCAATTTACCGCTGCAAGTGGGTGATAAAGTGCAGCTAAACATATCTGCCGGAGGACGCATAATGGCTTCCCTATTACTATTTGGAATGCCTCTGGTGTTTCTGTTTGGTGGGTTTCTTATTGCGGCTGTGTGGCTTGTGGAGCTTGGCTCCATAGCTGTAGCTTTCGCTGCAATGGCAGCAAGCTTTCTGCTGCTTAGCAGCCTGGATAAAAAGCTGGGTAAAAAGCTGAATATTAGTATAGAGAGGAAACTATGAAAATAAACCTTAATGAGATGGTTTTCTATGGCTATCATGGAGTTCATGCCGAAGAACGCAAATTGGGGCAACGCTTTATCGTAAGCCTCACCTTAACCACAGATGCAGCCTTGGATGCAAAAATCCACCATTTGGAAGATACTGTGGATTACACCCTGGTTTATAACGATGTGAAAACTATTATGGAAACAAATCAGTTTCAGCTTTTAGAGGCTTGTGCCAATACCATTGCCGATAAACTGCTGGCAGATTTTCCGCTTGTTCAGAAATTAAAGATTTGCATACAAAAGCCCTCTGTCCCGATTCAAGGCAGCCTTAGATCTGTGGAAGTGGAGCTTAAGCGTAGCAGGTTGTGATTTATTACCTTTGCCTTGGTGCCAATATGGAAAACCCCGGGCAGCAAATTGACATCGCTATTGCCAATATTAGCTTGATAGAGCAAACTGCAATACTGCGTAAATCCAGCCGAATAAATACAGTTGCTTATGGCTATACAATGCAAGCAGATTTTGTAAACCAGGTGATAGAAGTATCCAGCAACCTTGATCCCAGACACCTGCTGCAAAAGCTGTTAGCCATAGAATCTGCAATGGGCAGAAAGCGCGGATTAAAATGGGGTCCCCGCCTGATAGATTTAGATATCTTATTGGCAGAAAATATTGTAATGGACACCACCAGTGAATCTCCTTTAGCATCAGAAACCCAAGAACCAGATATTACTGCTTTACCGGAGATAACCATCCCGCATCCTGATCTGCATAACCGATCTTTTGCTTTGCAGCTTTTAAATGAACTTGTTCCCAATATGATGCATCCAGTAATGCATAAAACAATATCTGAATTATACTATCTTATAACCAATAATGGAGGAAAACCATGAATGATCTTGCAGCGATAATTCTTGCTGCCGGAAAAGGCACTCGGATGAAATCTGAACGTGCCAAAGTAACCTTCCCCATTGCTGATAAACCAATGGTTCAGCGTGTGGTGGATACAGCCATTACCGTGCAGTGCAAAAGAATTTGCCTGGTGGTGGGGTATTTGAAAGAAACTGTTATTTCCTGTTTGGAAGATAATGATCTTCTGGAATTTGTGGAACAAACCGAACAGCTTGGCACAGGGCATGCAGTTTCCATTTGCGAACACCTGTTTTCCGATCCCAGCCAAAACATCCTTATCCTATGTGGTGATGTGCCATTACTAAGCTCGGAAACAGTGAACAGCATCTATCAGAAACATCTGGAAACGAATGCCTCCTGCACTGTTTTAACCGCTTTCTTGGATGATCCGGGTAAATATGGACGCATGCTAAGAGATTCACAGGGTAAGCTTTGTGGAATTATAGAGTATAAAGATGCCACCGAAGAGCAACGCAACATCAAAGAATGGAATACGGGAATTTATTGCTTTAATGCGGGCGATCTTTTTACCGCATTGAAACAAACCTCCAACAAGAATCAGCAAAGCGAGTATTATCTTACCGATACTTTGGAGATTCTATACAAGGCGGGGAAAACCGTTTCTGCTGTTGTGCTTAAGGATCTAATGGAAGTATCAGGTGTGAATTCCCAAGAACAATTAGCCGAATTGGAAGATATATATGTTCAGCGAGTTCGCAGTAAATGGCTTAATAGCGGAGTTGTAATCCATAATCCCCAAACCGTTTTCATTGGGGATGAAGTGCTTATAGAACCGGATGTAGAAATACACCAGAACACAATCCTAAAGGGAAAATGCAATTTAGAAAAGGGCTGCGTGATTGGTCCCAATTGCTATCTGGATAACAGCACTGTGTGTAACGACACCATTGTTCAGGGATTTTCAGTACTGGTAAATGCCATTATTCACGAACATGAGATCCTGGAATTCTGCACGCACGTAATAGAAGATTCGCCTTATGAATAACAACGGCAATGGGGATA
>JAQVMI010000022.1 GCA_028703735.1 Candidatus Cloacimonadota bacterium
AATATCTTTCAGCACCCCTTTGCCTTCGGTGATGCGGGTTAAGATTTCCAGCATGCGCTTAGTGCCTATGCGGCAAAAAGTGCATTTTCCGCAGGATTCGTTCTGGGTAAAATTTAGGAAAAAGCGTGCTACATCAACCATGCAGGTTCCTGTGTCCATCACCACCATTCCTCCGGAACCCATAATTGCTCCGGTAGCGGTTATCGAATCGTAATCCACTATGGTATCAAGTTTTTCGGTAGGAATACATCCTCCGGATGGACCACCCATTTGCACTGCTTTGAAGGGTTTTTCGGTTTTCATCCCTCCACCAACTTTGTAAATGATATCGCGGATAGGAATACCCATGGGAACCTCTATCAATCCGCTTCCGGCAATTTTACCCGCCAAAGCAAAGACCTTAGTTCCGGGTGATTTTTCTGTGCCAAAAGCATGGAAAGCCTTGGCACCATGCACTATAATCCAGGCTATATTAGCCCAGGTTTCCACATTATTAATATTGGTGGGTTTTCCCCAAAGACCGCTTTCTGCAGGGAAGGGAGGACGGATTGTTGGCATGCCGCGTTTACCTTCTATAGATTGCATCAAAGCGGTTTCTTCGCCACAAACAAAGGCTCCGGCACCTTCTTTGATATGCAGATCAAAGCAGAAGCTGGTTCCCATGATGTTTTTCCCCAGATAGCCTTTCTTTTCGGCTGCTTCTATGGCAATTTTCAAGTGCTCGATAGCCATGGGATATTCTGCACGGCAATAGATATAGCCTTCATCCGCACCCATTGCATAGGCACCAATAATCATGCCTTCAATCACATTATGAGGATCACCTTCCAGGGCACTGCGATCCATAAAAGCACCAGGATCGCCTTCATCAGCGTTGCAAACCACAAATTTCTTATCCGAAACTGCCTTGGCTGCAAAGCTCCACTTCAAACCGGTGGAAAATCCCGCTCCGCCTCTACCGCGTAACCCGGAAGCTTTAATTTCGGCAATAATGGCTTCTGTATCCATCTGTAAAGCTTTTCTAAGGGCAATATATCCACCCTGAGCTTCGTAATCATCTAAACTTTTGGGATCAATAACCCCACAATTGCGCAAAACTATCCGCTGTTGATTCTTTAGCAAGGCATTGTGTCTGCCATCCAGCTTTTCTGCCAGAATGATATTCTCTTTGGGGGCATCTCCGGCAATATAATCCTGCAAAACACGCACAATGGTTTCGGGATCAGCTTTGCCAATATGTATCTGACCAAGGGAAGAGCCATTTAATTCTACCACAGGTTCTTCAAAACACATTCCAATGCAGGCTGTTTTCATCAGCTTTACCGGTTGAGGAGAGGCGGTAAGATAATCTTCCAGGGCATTATAAACTTCCATTGCTCCGGCAGCTATACCGCAACTTGCAAGCCCTACTTTTACAATTACTTCACTCATTTATCCCCCCTTAAAAATGGAACTTTTCTAAAATTCCGGGTATCATTTCCGGAACCAGCTTACCAAAGGTGGTATCATCTATCATGATAACCGGTGCTAAACTGCAGCAACCTAAGCATGCTACTTCCATTAAGGTAAACAGCATATCGGGAGTGGTATTTTCGCCATCGGGAAGCTTCAAAGCCTCAATTAGAGCGGTTTTTATACCATCTGCATCGGAAACATGGCAAGCAGTACCCTTGCATACACGCACAATGTGCTTGCCCTGAGGTTTTAGCCGAAACATCGAATAAAATGTGGCAACCCCATAAATTTCCGCTGCGGGTATTTGCATGAAGTTTGCTACATACTTCATTGTATCCCGCGATAGATAACCCAATTCGTTTTGAACTTCCTGCAACATTGGAATCAAAATACCCTTTCTTCCCTTGTAGGAGTTTAAAATGGCATTCAGTTTGCTATAGTCCTGTTCCATAAAAGCTTCCTTTTTACATCAGATTTTGCAGCATACCTCATATAACACATATTTCAATATTTTATGCCACAGGCTACATATTTTATGCCTTGCTGAGTTGTCAAATAAAATCTTGCCGTTTCGCTTGAATCTAACTTGGAGACTGCTCGGAAATCTAAACTATTGGACTTGATTTGATAGGTTTTGCTTGTAGTAATGTAAGTATACCATGATCTTGGTAGTTATTTGTGCAGGGTTTACTGTTTAACCCGGAAAATGCATTTGGAGTTCATAGTGCAATCCTCAGAATCATAGCCTACACAGTTTCCGGAATGACACTACATAATCGTACTTTCACACGCCTCGTGTGAAGACAGCCGAGGGTGGCTGTCATTACGACTGCCTTAACTGAGTTTAAGCACTGGAGTTCATCCGGCAATAATAATTAGCAATAAGCCCAATATAGGCTAAAGCCGGATCGACGCCAAACTTAGATTGTTTACAGAATGGTTCAATACAGCGGGACATTCACCGGGCTGTCTCCCAGAATATTGCCTATATAATCTGTGGTGTCTGGTGGTATGGTGTTTTTATCAATTATTTTACTGGGGGTATTAGAAGTTTTGGGGATGGCTTCACTTAAAGCCCTCATTCTTTGTCTAAGAGTATCCGGTTTCGCTGCTTCCTCTTGTTTGGGTTTGGCAATTGCCGTGCTATCAGCAGTTTTCGCTAAAAAGAAATCCGGAGTTTGCAGCCAGCCTTTGTTTCTGGCATGAAACAAAAAAGAAGCCAAGATTGCCACAAAGATAAGGATGCCAACCATCCACAGGAAATTGGTGGATAGCATAATCTTCCTATCTTTCGGAATGATGTGGGGATTGAACTTATCCTTAATTTCTTCCGGCATAACAATGGAAAATTCGTGCATAACCATATCAAGATCTGCTTCCAGGTAGCGTGCATAGTTATAAACCACAGCCTTGGTAATCCCGTAATCACCAACTTCAGAAAAGCGGTTGTTTTCCATTTTCCTGATAATATCTTCGCGGGTACGGATATCTTCCCAAACCTTCTTATAGCTGTAATCGCGCTTTATTCTTAAATCTTGAAGATATTTGCCTAAGCTTTCCATCTGTATTCCCCCACGAAGCTTTGATGCACACTGCCTGTAAGCAGGTAACCAGACGGATGGTTTTCGCAAACAACCGTACCACCAGGCATAATGACCTTAACCCGGGATTCCAGATTGCCACGCATTATTCCGCTATAAACACAAGCTGTTGCACCCGTTCCACATGCCAAAGTAGCTCCGCAGGAACGTTCCCAGATGGCTATCTGAATTTCTGAGGGGCTGACAATTTTAATAAAATGCACATTTACTGCTTTTGGAAACCTTATATATTTTTCCAAGGCTGATCCGTGCTTCAGATGTGGGTTTTCCGATAGACTATCCGTCCAGATACAAAAATGCAGGTTGCCCGTATCAATAAGATCACCATTGAAACCAAGTGCCGAAACACTGCCTTGGTAAAGCTTGGGGAAGCCCATATTTACCGTAATGTTATTTTCTTCAACCTGGATAATTACCTTCGCTTGTTTAATTCCACTATCGGTTTCTATCATCAGCTTTTCCTGCCTAAGTTTTTGTTGCAGCATAAAAGCAACACAACGCAAGGCAGAGCCACACATCTCTGCACGTGAGCCATCCGAATTGAAGATAATCATCCGTGCATCAGCTTTTGTGGAAGCAGATAGAATTACCAATCCATCAGCATAAATACCTGTGTGAGGGGTGCAAATATCTTTTGACAGTGCGTCGAAATTTAACTGAGGCAGTGTGTTTTCCATGTTATCCAGAATCACAAAATCGTTACCCTGGGCATGCATCTTTATAAAAGGAATCAGCATAAAATCTCGGAAATCATATCGCTGAAACTGTGACAGCCTTTGCGCTCGCTTATCCAAACAGCAGCCTGTATAGCTCCATAGGCAAAGGATGTGCGAGACCGAACCCGATGAGTTAGCTCTATGGTATCTGCCTCACTATCGAAGCCAATTGTATGGGTTCCGGGTATGCTTCCGGCTCTCAGACTGGTGAAGTGCAGTTCGTGTGATTCAATTTTGCGTTTCGCAGTATCGAACAGTGCTTCAGTTTTCCTGCTACTGTTTTGCAGAACCAGATTGGCAAGGTCTATGGCTGTTCCAGACGGGCTGTCGGCTTTTTGATTATGATGCTGCTCGTAACCAAAAACATCGTAAGCGGCAAAGCGATCGAAATATTTCACAGCATCGGCACAAATCCTGCTAAAGATATTCATACCAATAGAATAATTTGCTCCATAAACCATGCCGGTATTTGCCTTAGCTACCAAATTGCGGATTTCCGCTAAGTGGTCATTCCAGCCGGTTGTTCCCACAACCATGGCTTTGCCCAAGGCTATTACCTTATGCATATTTTCCAAGGCAGCCGAGGGATGGCTGAAATCCAGGCAAACATCTGCATTTCCAATGCTTTCTGCATTTATTTCTCTATGGCAATCTGGCGCAAAGGGATCGATTGTGCTAATAACCTTGCAATCCTTTTCAGCAGCAAGAGCAGCAATCATTTTGCCCATTTTTCCATGGCCGATTAGGCAGAGCTTGGTGCTCATCTTAATCTACCGAATAGAGGCGGATCATTTCTGCTACGAAAGCCACTCCCAGGTGCAGTTGTCCAATTTCAATATCCTCTGCCACAGTATGCACTTTGTTCATACCTGTTCCCACAATAATCATCGGAATACCCGCTGCGTTAAAGATGTTTGCATCGCTGCCACCACCACCTTTACCTGTGGTGAAAGGAATATCAAGCTGTCGTAAAGCATTTTGAGCAAGCTTCACAGGGGCAGAATCTTCACTAATTGCAAAGGCATGGTATTCGGTTTCCATTTTGTAGCTGAATTCGGCTTTACCTACCTCATTATTATAACGAGCAACTGTACGTTCCACAGCATGGCGGATATCAGCACAAACCTGAGCCAGCTTTGGGGCACTATGGCTACGAGCTTCACCTTTGATGATCACCTGATTGGGAACAATATTTGTGGCAATGCCACCACATATTTTGCCTACATTGCACGTGGTTTCGTAATCAATTCTTCCCATAGGCATGGCACTTATAGCTTCGGAAGCAATTTTAATGGCATTTAAACCCTTTTCCGGTTCCACGCCTGCATGCGCTTCTTTACCATAAATTGTAATAATAAAAGAATTCTGCGAGGGAGCTCCTACTATAAGCTCTCCCACCTGATGAGCGTCCAACGCATATCCAAATGCAGAGCGTAATTTGGCTTTGTTAAAGCATTTGGCACCCAGTAAACCAATCTCTTCGGAAACGGTAATCAAAACTTCTATGGGAGCATGATCTATCCCGGAATCTATTATGCTTTGAATACCCAGAACAATCTCGGCAATACCAGATTTATCATCCCCACCTAATACGGTGGTACCGTCGGTAACAATTCTGCCATTATCAATTCTGGCTTTAATATTGTTACCGGGGCTAACTGTATCTGCATGAGCGCAAAAAAGAATGGGCGGTTTAGATACCTTACCCGGAAAAAATGCATATAAGTTTCCCGCATTACCATCATTGTGCTTGTGGCAATTGTCCTCTTCCACCTGTGCTCCCAATTCCTCCAGATCCATTCTTAATACATCCATCATCGAACGCTCATTTTTAGATTCGCTATCAATGGCGATTAAGCGTAGAAAGTAGCTAACCACATCTTTTTGCATCTCAGTTCCCCTTTATAGTTTTCTGCATTGGTGCAATATCTAAGGGTGGCTTTATTTTGTCAATTTATTCTATTTACAATTCGTGAATATGCAGCCGAGACCGTTCATGATCTTATGGATTAAAAGCAATATGTAAACAGCTTCGAAGTAACAAAGAGTGGGCGAAGTATGCTCTAACCTTCCCCAACCTTGAAATTGACATTACTGAATTACGAAAAAGGTATTGATGCACCACTGCAAGCCTGGAGCCGATTTCACCTTTGATAATCAATTACTTACCTGCATCTTTGCGGTGAAATGGACTTCAGCGTCACTAAAGATAGTTATATTCAGGATTTTTTGATGTTTAGCTGATAGAGTTGCTGTAGTGTCATGTCAAGTTTCCTAAGTCGCAGAGCGTTTGGGCTGTCAATCTCCTGATTGACAGAAGCGACGGAGTCGCTTGCATTTATAGCGAGCTGTGCTCGCTGTGGCAATCAGGAGATTGCCACCCCAAGCTTGACATGACAGTTGTCCAATCGGCTATAAGAAATAGCTCTAATGGTTTTATCTGTTAAAGCCGATTCGACTCCAGACAAAAAAAATATTGGATTCTGGGTAGGTAACCTCCGAAATATGCTTTCGCTTACTATTTCCATACACAGAATCTACTATGCTATATCTAATTGGTAGAAACTTCTTAAGCAGACTCCCTTGCTAAGAGACTGTTCAGCAAGACCAGATCTGTTTCCAATAAGTTAGCATTTGATAAGCGAAAAAGTGGCGAAGAACCCTAAAACTGCACCGATTGCAGAATTGACTATCCGGGACAAAATCTACTTAAATCTTCACTGGTTTACATCTATGTAATCATGGGTTCATTAAGTGCTTTTATGAATACATTTTAAGTCCCATTCGGGACGGCAGAAATTAGCGACGGGTTTTAACCCGGCGGACAATATAGCGGGATCCAAACAAAGTCCTGTGGGGACGGCAGGTGTTGTTATGCTTATGATAATCAGACGTTTAGATAATCGTAATTCCATCTGTCGTCCCGCTGGGACTGCAAAATGCTTCGGGGGCAATCTTTGTCGCCGGGTTTAAACCCGTCGCTAATATCTGTCGTCCCGCTGGGACTATATTTCCGTTGTGTTATTCATGGGGCTATTATAAGACTAAGCTTTTCTAAAAGAATGCAAGGAAAGTAGCCTAACTACGTGAAGAATATTGAACAGTCCCCCTGCTAAGTTTGAAAGTGAGCCAATTATTTTGCTTGACGAATACAGCCACTTCAATTACCTTAACATTAGACTCAAGTCCTTATATTTATAGAATTGTGACTAAATTTCTCAGGGAGGAAATATGAGAAAGACAATGTTAATATTTGTGCTGATCCTTGTAAGCATGGGATTGGTTTGGGGACAGACCACTATCAACTTTGATGATGCCGCTAAATGGACTCAAGGTTCTGTGGCACTCACCAGTTATGCGGTTAACCATACCTATGTTGATGGGATATTCTCCGCAACAGGTGGAGCCGCTTTAAGAAATACTAACGCCACGCAAGATGGATTTGCAGGAGCATTGGGAACTTATTCATGGAGATTGAGCAATACTGCTACTGTTGAATGGATTATGACCATTGCTTCGGGTGGCGTAAGCACTTTTAGTTTAAAAGCACGCAGATGGGATAGTACTCCATCACCGGACTACAATCTTGAATACTCTGTAAACGGTGGAACTGATTGGACTCTTGTTTCTGTTGTCAACAATACTTCCTTAGACAATGTGAGTGACTGGAAGTTATTTGAAGGCACTATAAACAATGCCGCTGCCGACATAAAAATCAGGTTAAAAGCTAATGGCACAACTGAACGAATTATGGTTGACGATTTTACATGGTCTGCCTACGGAGGTACTCCTTCCCCCAGCATTAGCGTTGCCCCATCCACACTAACCGGTTTTGCTTATGTTACCGGAGCCGGTCCATCAACATCCCAGAGCTTCACCATCAGCGGAGCAAATCTTACTGCCAATATCAATATAGCTGCTTCTACAAACTTCGAAATATCAGAAACTATCGGATCCGGATATACCACACCGATCGTGTTAACTCCAACAGGTGGAACTGTAGCTGATAAAACAATCTATGTCCGTTTAAAAGCTGGACTTACTGCCGGGAGCTATAGTGATGAATTGATTACAGCCTCGTCCACCGATGCCACTGATCAAACGGTTACCTGCAGTGGATCAGTTAGCGATCCTGTAGTTCCCGAACTCCTTCTGGAAGAAAACTTTGTTTATACAGCCGGAACCACCCTTACCTCTAATGGTTGGATTACTCATAGTGGAACATCTGGATACCCCACAGTTGCCACAGAAGGGCTCTCGTATGCCGGATATGCATCAAATTCCGGTTTAGCAGGGCAGACTGTAGCAAGTGGAGCTGAGGACGTTCATCTTAATTTTACCTCCCAAACTACCGGTTCTGTTTATACCTCAGTGTTAATCAACGTTTCAAGTGCCTCCGAAGCTGGTGATTATGTTTACCACTTCTCCTTAAATGGCACTTCCATCACAGATTTCAAGGGTAAATTGTTTGTAGCCAGAGATGCCTCCAATAATGTTCGTTTTGGCTTAACCAAATCCTCTAACGTTGGTGCCAATGGTGCCAATGTAGCCTGGACCGGTTACAATTATGCTTATGGCACCACCTACCTTTTGGTTATAAAATACGAGATTGTAGCAGGAGCTACCAATGATGTGGTTTCATTATGGGTTAATCCCACAATAGGTGCCACAGAACCTGCTGCCCTTATCACACCTTCTGTTCCAACAGATGTAGATATAGCTGCTGGCGGAGTAGGCTCTATTTGTATCAGACAATCTGCCAATACTCCCATAGCAAGATTTGATGGTATCCGTGTGGCTAACGCCTGGGAAGCTCTGTGGACTGGTGAAGCTCCTACACCTGTAATTACTGTTACAGGCGAACTTGAGCCTTTTGCAGCTTACGTGAACGCTCCTTCCGATGTGATACAGCACTACACCTTAAGTGGTGAAGACATTAGCGGTAATATTGCCGTTACCGCACCAAACGGATTTGAGCTTTCGCTTAATGGTATAGACGGCTGGGCAGGTTCTCTTAACCTGGCTTCCAGTTTTGCAGATTCCATTTATGTGCGCATGTTAGCTTCTGAAATTCGTGAATACAGCGGTAATATTACGCATGCAAGTGCTGGTGCTACCACTGTTAATTTACCAGTTTCCGGCGAATCATTCCCTCCTGATGCCACCTGGAATATTACCGAAGCACTTACCCAGTTTAGTAGTGAAGCCGGAACTCCTTCCGCTGCTCAATCCTATACCCTTAGTGCTACCAGCGCCACCTATGATTTAATAGTAAAAACTACCGCCCCCTATCAGCTTAGTGCTAATGGGACTACTGGCTGGGCAGATAGCCTTGCTTTTGCCTATAACTTCAATGGCAGTGTTTTTGTCCGCATGAATTCCGCTGCTGCCGGAACATTTAACCGCACTATTACCCACAACACACCCGGAGCAAGTGAAGCAGTGATAAACATCACCGGTGTTGCTACTCCTGTTGCTGGTGATTATGCTACTGATTTGTTCTTCTCTGAATATATCGAAGGAAGCAGCTATAATAAGTCTATCGAAATCTTCAATGGCACTGGTTCTACGGTTGATTTAAGTGATTACCGATATGAAAACTGGTTTAATGGAGGCTCATCACCGAACTTAATTCCACTTACCGGAACCTTGGCTCATGGCGATGTATATGTTATTGCAAATCCTGCATCCAGTGCAGCAATTCTTGCATTGGCAGATTTACAATCCGACAATGTCAACTTCAATGGAGATGATGCTCTTGTTCTTCGTAAGATTAGCACAGATACCATGGTTGATATCTTTGGCGTAATTGGTCAGGATCCCGGAACGCAATGGACTGCAGTTGGAGGAAACACCACAGTCAATAAAACTCTCGTTCGTAAAGCTACAGTTACTTCAGGTATTACCGTTAATCCCACAGCCTCAGTTCCTGCTTTAGTCACCGATTTTACTACACTCGGAACCGAATGGGATCAGTACGATATTGACACAATCACCGATCTTGCTATGCATACCTTTACTCCCGGCACCGGTGACATTGTGGCTAATCCCACCTTTGATCCTGCTGGCGGATTCAAGCTTGCTCCTGTGAACGTGACGCTTGCCACAACCACAGTTGGTGCCACAATCCGTTATACCCTGGATGGAACTGCACCCAATGCTACGTCCACCCTATACACAACCCCGATAAACATCAGTTCTGATACCACCTTGAAGGCTATTGGCTACAAGGATGGATTCTCACCCTCATCAATAGTAACTGCTGTTTACAGCTTTCCGCATGATGTAGCCAACATCGCTGCCCTGCGTGCATCAACTACTGGTGCCACGGTTTATCGTGTTACAGGCGAAGCCGTGCTTACCTTCCAACAAACAACCCGTAATCAAAAGTACATCCAAGACTCCAGTGCTGCTATTCTGATTGATGATCCCAGTGGAATAATCACCAGCACCTATGCTCTGTACGATGGTATTACCGGTGTTGCCGGCACAATTGCACTGTATAATGGACTTTTACAGTTCACCCCTGTTACCAATCCCGGTACAGCAACTTCCAATGGAAATACTGTGGTTCCTGTAGTTAGAACCCTTGCAACAATTACTTCAGACGACCAGGCAAAGCTGATCAAGGTGCTTAATGTTACTTTGGACAGCAGCTCTGGTAACTTCACGAATATAGCGCAAAATATTACCGCTACGGATGCCAGTGGAACAATAACAATGCGCACCTTCCCTGCTACAGATTATAGCCTAACTGCCATCCCTGTAGCGGCTCAGGATATTATTGGTCTGGCAGGTCAATATAATGATGCCATGCAATTCAGCCCTCGCTTCCTTGCGGATTTCTCCGAAGCAAGCGGAACAATTCTTTCCCCAGTAGTAACAATAAGTGAAGCTGGTGGAACTGTAACCCTGAACTGGGCTGCCGTAGATGGTGCATCAACCTATCGTATAGAACACAGCGATACCCCTGATAGCGGTTTCACACTCGTTACCACAACCGCTCTCTTAACTTGGAATGGTGCTGCCACTTCCAAGAAATTCTATAGAGTAATCGCCATTCAATAGTTAACCCGCAACATCAGTTGCAAAATATATCAAGGGTGAGGCTTTTAAAGCTTCACCCTTTTTTTGAAAGAGGAAAAAGATATGATTATAGCAGATATTGTTAGCCGTTTGGAAGTTTTTGCCCCGCAAGGATTAGCCTTAGGCTGGGATAACGTAGGCTTGCAGATTGGTGAAAAATCCTGGGAGGTAAGCAAGGTACTTGTAACGCTGGATGTAACCTCCACCGCAATTGACAAAGCCATAGAAAACGGAGCAAAGCTTATTGTCAGCCATCATCCCTTAATATTCCAAGCGGTGAAAAGCATAACCAATCCTTCAATAATAAAACTGATACAGCATAAAGTAGCAGTAATTTGTCTGCATACTAATTATGATGTGGCAAAGCAAAGCGTAAACCATGCACTGGCAAAGCAATTGGGGTTGGAAGTAGTGGCTACTCTAAGCGAAGAGACAGGGGCGAAAAACCATCATATTACAGTGTTTTGTCCGCCATCATCTGTAACTGCCGTTTCTGAAGCAGCCTGGAAAGCCGGCGCCGGTAATATTGGCAATTACTCTAATTGCGCCACACAACACGAGGTAAAAGGTTTCTTTAAGGCAGAAAGCGGAGCTAAGCCATATACAATTGCGGCTGAAGAAACTGGTATAGCCGAAACTGCTTTGGATTTTATTTGTGATTCTTTCCGGCTGCACTCTGTTTTAGCAGCTATCCGAAGGGCTCATCCCTACGAAACCCCTTTAGTATATAATCACTCCATAGATTTTGCAAATCCTTCCTATGGCTTGGGGTTGGTATGCAAATTTAATCCTGCTAAAACACTTGGGGAGATAGCCCATATAGTGAAAACCACCCTGAAATGTCCCCAGCTAAAGCTTTGGACTGCGGATACAGAAATTGATTCTGTAATAGATACCATTGCTATTTGTGGGGGTTCCGGAGGTTCGTTGCTTAAAACAGCAGAGGAGAAAGCACAGCTATTTATCAGTGGAGATATCAGCTATCACAGTTTTCTGGATTCCCGAATTCCACTGATAGATGCGGGACACTTCTATACAGAATATCCTGCCCTGGAAAAGCTAAACTCCCTAATGGATGAGCTTGGTTTAGATAGCAGTGTTTTGCCTATACAGCAGCATGAATACTGTAGGAAAATGCAGATCTTATAAGGTGAAAAGGTGAAACATTAGGAAAGTGGAAAGGTGAAACTGGCTTGTCTTTCCGGACTTGATCCGGAATCCAGTGGAAAGGTGGAAAAGTGGAAAGGTGAAACTGGGTTTGATTATTGAAGGGTTTGATTTGTAGATTTCGGGGTTTTACAGCGTAACATAGGATTGCATCCTGTTGTTTACCGGTATTTGCAATGCCGGTATTGGTTAGAAAGGTGAAACACTTGGAGGGTGGAAAGGTGGAAGAGTGGAAAGGTGAAACTGGGGTTGATTATTGAAGGGTTTGATTTGTAGATT
>JAQVMI010000023.1 GCA_028703735.1 Candidatus Cloacimonadota bacterium
TTCCCCAAACCTGGACAAATATGATAGTATTGGGATCATACACTGCTGGGCCTACCCCCTGCATGTCCGTAGGCCTGAATATATCCGGCTCTACATGTGGCACATTGCAGATTAAGCCACCCCTAAACACCAGATCCAAAGGGTAGTTGGGAGGGTCGCTTATTACTTGTCCGCCCACCAACACAGGACCGTTAAAAATAGGCCACCAGTTATTGTTTCCACCCAGGCTTTGCTTTATGTATAGATCATGATTAGTACGAACTATGCCATGTACAATATCCCCTCCCTTATAGTACTCCGGCCCATTATCCTCATTTAGCTCTAAATCGGTAAATAGGGATGGTATAACATATTCGTTGGGGGAATAAGTACTGATACCGGGAAACGGCTGTGATACGCCATTTACTGTTATCTTGTTTGGGTAGGGCAGATCAAGAGAAAAGCGTTTTAGTTGCCCATTTAATCTCTCCACAAAGGGGCTGGAATCGAAAGTGTTTGCATATAGCGGAGTAACTCCGGTAAATGTTTCTCCATCCAGGTATTGAGCAACCATAGTATCCAAGCCACTCTTGAAAGTAATCAAGGTCTCATCTGGCATGTAGGACAATGTAGGCAAGAACTCTTCACCGTAGTCCGGGAACTGAATTTCTGATACCTGCCAGGTAAGCCCTCCATCATAACTGTACTTATAGCTGATGGTATTGGGGATAGGAGCTTTGCTTACAAAGACTATTGTATCCCCGCTGGCATAAGTTGCCAGTTTACCGGCATAGTTTCCTTCACCAACCAACGCAAAGGGACTAATCTCTGCCATCAGCAGGGCACAAAAGAATAGCAAAACACCCGTTAAAAACAAAACTATACTTACATAACGCTTCATGCAATCTCCTTATCGTTACGAAATAAAAACAAGGGTTTTTGAAAGCCACAAATTACTCTTTATATAGTGTGCAATTTTTATTCCATAAACTATAAAAGCGCTATGTTAGATTCTTAGGGTGAGGATTAAAAAAAGAACAACACAATTGGGAAGCACTCTTAATAGTATGGTTCTCTTTCAAACTTAGTGGGCAAGACAATTTCAATCCTTGCACTAATTACAGTATTGCCATCAGGATGCAAATGGTGGAAGAGGTCGAAAACGGTCTGCTAAGTGCGGATGGTGCCAGGAAGTGTGGCGTCCTGAGTAACAAAGAGTCTGCGCACTTTCAATGCTACCCCCCCCACAAAGCTTAGAATGTCAAAGGGCGGACAAGATAGTCCGCACCTTACAGTAAATGTGTATAGCTGCAGATAAAACCTACAACCGGACGCCTAACTGGAGGCTAAGCTGGGAGTTTACATTATTAGAATGCAGTTCACCCAGATTTACGTCGCTCCATTTGAAGCTGCTTTGATTACTTTTGTACATTATCTGCACAACAAAGGGTTTGAAGTTAACTCCCGCACCGGCTGCCCAATAAAATCCGCCATTGGCAGTAAGCGCATGGGTGGTATCGAATTCAAAATTCTTTTCATTAACCAGAAAGTTGTAGCCGCCCTGAACAATAACCTCCGGAGAGATGGTAAGCGGTAGGATAGAGTATTTCAGGGTTGCATAGATCGGTAGAAAAGCAAACTGGCGACTGTGCTGGGTGGGGCTTAGGTTCTTCATTTCGCGGGGGAGCTGATATTCCATCCCTATGCCGTACATCATATCACCGATAACAAGTTTGGAGGAAGACAGAAGTTCTCCGTAGAGTGACACTCCCGTGTTCACATCACCATCCTCACCGAGGGCGGAATTCGAGAAGGTCTGTTTGCCATTCAGGTCTAATCCCGCGCCAAGCTGAACCTTGATAGTTGCGTGTAACTGCAGCGATAAGCAGCCGGCAGCTAATAGAAAAATTAATCTTTTCATGTTTGTTGTCCCCTGGGTCTGATTTTCATAAGTGAGATTCAAACTTATGGATAGAATAACTGTCAATTGACTAAATGCAATAACTAATATTGGCTATGCGTTTTTAATCAGCCAGATTCCCAAGCCTATAAGGAAACAACCAAATGCCAACAATAGCTTAGTTCAGTTTAGCGGCATATTACTCTGTGGTAAGATCCAATATTTCCAAACAATGTTTGTTACCGGGATTTTCCGGCGAAGGCACTTCCACCAGAACGACATACTTTCCCTCTGCAGGAGAAAGCTTTAGTTGTTCCCGCATAAATTCTTTCCAGTCGGCAGGAAGTTGCTCAATTTGCACCGGCAGAACTGCATAGGAAAATTGCATACCCTGGCACACATAGTGGTCTTTGCAAACGGAGGTAATCCACATGGGAAGTTTGAACCGGGAGATCATTCTGGCATTCCCGATCTGTTAAGGTAAAAGCACTAATCCCCAGATTGATATTAGGAAGATTTATTCCTTTATGGGATCGTATTTCGCACCCTACCAACACCTTGCAGTGAATTTCGGTTAGGGTGGTATCCCTCACCTGCACCTGGATTATGCCGTAATTCAGAAAGATGATATCTCCGATGTGAACAACCCGGGGTAAATTCCGGAGTGTAACTGATATTCTGCTTTTATCACCTATGAAATCTTCGATAGATAACAAATCTCTACCTTTCTCTGTGTTAAGCCTCAAAACTTGAAGTGGAAAAGTAAAGGGCGGGTTACAAACCCGCCCTTACAACAGCTTAAAAAGCTATGTTACAGTTTTACGATTCAATTACTTCCACATTGGCTCTGGGCATGCTGAATTTTGTGCCATCCTCAAATTCTCCTTCCAATATACGAACCATTGTTTCAGATTCCACTTTGGTTAGTTCTTCGGGGAGGGATGTAACTTTGGCTATACGTCCAAAGTGTGGCTGACGGATAATTCGGATAAGGGTTCCCGGTTCCAAAACAGGCATGCTTGCTTCTTTTGTTACAAGCTCCGATTCCTCGAAATTCATAGGTATTATTATTTCTGGGCGAATAACACCAGCACGGATTTGAGTATGCCCATGCACAGAGGTTTTTTTACCGCTGAAAGCCTTCAACAAATCAAAGGTTTTTTGTGCCATGGTTATCTTGCCGAATCCTTCAGTACAGATGATGGTAATACCCACTTTTTCGTGTCCTGTAATAGCCACACCAATGTCGTAGCCTATCAGTTTTTTTAGATCCTGATCATCAATACCACCTGTGATAATAGCTTTCACGCCATGTTTACGGGCAATATCGATTACGTGGAAGCGCACAAAAGCTCCGGCTACAATTATCTTTCCCCGGCAGGATTCGTCTATTTTAGCACCATCAAGTTCATCATCTGGGGTGGCGGCTAACATCTTTAGTTCGCCTACTGTTTCATCACCAATCCCAAAAATTCCTTGTATATAGGCACTTTTGTTTTCTATAACCACACCTTCATCTGGCATTACCTCTGTAACCATGCCATCCATGAAGGCTTTCACCTGAACAGGGATGCGTGGTTCACGCAGTAAAACCTGTCCTGTAACCGAGGAGATGTTTTCCACCTCTCCATCCACAGGAGAACGGACTTCACTTTTAAATATACCTAAGCCAAACAGCCCTTTGTTCTCTGCTAATATAGTTTCTTTGGTTATCTGCTGTCCGGGCTTTATTTTTATATAAACATCCAATTGAGCAGGTGTAACCCCAAGCTTGTTGGCAAGGTTGAAAGGCACTACTTTTCCTGGCAGGAGGGTTTCGGCTACCACGTCTTCAGCTTTTACTTTATCGCCTTTTTTCACCAATACCTTACCCTTCAAAGGCAGGATGCGTTCTTTACGCAGAATTATGCTATCGGTTACGGTTAATCCGGCAGAATATGCTTGTCCCATGATTTATCTCCTATACCAAAATGTGTTCAGGATATGCGTTTAGTTCTCGCATCCATTTCTTTAAGCTGGCTATGCGTTCTGCCTTTTCAGTTGGCAATACGAATGGTTGTCTTCCACGAGTATCCAGCACTATGCCAATCTTACCGCCATGCAGGTCTATGGTTAATTCTTTGTTTTTGTCTTTATCTAACACTAACCCACCAAACGTCTTAAGGGTTGCCTTGGCTACTTTACCTTCATCCAGGGGAATTAGCCTTACTTCACCAAAAGGAATTTCTTCTTCGAACTTCTTGCCATCAGGGAGTTCCAATTTGGCATATAGAGCAGGTTTGCCATTTTTGCCTTTACCCACAGGTGCCACGCAAGTACCCAGATAAACCATGCAGTCCTTACGGAAAACCTCTGTAGCCGCTTTAGCGCAAATTTCGGAAAGCACACCCAAATGAGGCATCATGAATATGCTATCCACTGCCAAACGGGTAACCCCTTCCGGAAGGAAAGCATCAATCAGCATCATTACTGTTTGGTTGCGTCGGGGAGCATGAGAAAGCACACCACCACTACCCACAAGCAAATTAAGTGTCATCAAATTTACTATAGAAGCCCCGGAGGTCGATTGACTGAAAGCTTCAGATATATCACGCTGCCGTTGCATACCTTTAAGGCTGCTGGCAAACTGTTTGTGCTGTTCGAAAGCAAGCCGCAATGCCTCTTTAGCAATTGCTTGTTCCAGCACCAGCTCTTCTAATAAAGAGGGGATGGTTGTAGGACGAATCATCTTGTTTTTTATCATGTTACGCAATTCGCTTTCGTCAATATCGAAGGGCACCCAACGCATAATGTTATCCAAGCCCGAAGAGGCAAGCACATTGGATATGCTATAGCTCATCCCCAGGTTTGCACTAACAGTGCGATTGAAAACATATTCATCGGTAAATACGCTAAATACGTCTGTAGTAGCACCACCAATATCTACACCCACTACTTCAATTTTCTCGTCCTTGGCAATGGTCTGCATGATGTTACCAACCGCAGCAGGAGTAGGCATAATCGGCACACTTTCCAAATCTGGACCCATAGCCCATTCCATCAGTTTATTGTATCCGGGAGCTTGCTTCATCACGTGTTCCATAAATAAATCGTGGATTTTATCTCTGGCGGGTCCCAGGTTTTCTGTTTCCAGTTTGGGACGAATATTTTCTGTTACAATCAAATCCACTTTTTCGCCCAAGGCGTCAATAATATTCTGCCTTGCTTCTTTGTTACCTGCATAGATAACAGGTAGCTTGTAGGAGGAACCAAGCCTGGGTTTGGGATCAGCACCGGAAACCAACTCTGCCATTTCCACAACATGTTTAATTGTTCCGCCATCTTCTCCGCCTGCCATCAAAATCATATCCGGACGTAGCTGTCTGATGCGTTCAATCTTTTCATGATTCATGCGTTTATCGTTGCTGGCTATCAAATCCATCACGATGGCTCCTGCACCCAAAGCAGCACGCTCGGCACTTTCACCAGTCATGGAGGCAACTACACCCGTAACCATCATTTGTAAACCGCCACCGGCTGAAGAGGTGGATACATACGCATCGATACCGAGATCACCTTTGCGGGGAATTACAAATTTGCCATTTTCCATAAATCTGATATTGGGATTCTTATACTTCAGTCTGGCAAGTTCTTCCAGTTCCTGAGTAGCGTTAATCACACCCTTGGTGACATCATTTAGCGGTGCTTCCACGGTTGTGGGGGCTTCTCCGCGGATGGTTTGGCGATATTCACCATCCACCCATTCGATTAATATCGCCTTGGTTGTGGTGCTACCACAATCTGTGGCAACAATCCGTGTAAGGCGTTTTTCGTCGTATTGCATACGATCCTCCGCTTATTTAAGCATTATTTTTATGAGGTTTAAATATCTTTTTCACAAAAGCCTTAAATTTGGCTTTACGCCTCTGTCTTTTAAGTCTGCTTGCCTTGCGTGCATCCCGTGATAGCTCTTCATCCAGCTCGTCCATTCTGGCAATCATTTTCTTTAGATTCTCTTCGTTTTCTATCAGCAAGGCGAAACGTTGATACTTCTTGGAATCAAAAATTATTTCCGCAAAGGGCAGGATGAAGAACATAGCCTGGCTACCGATACCATGGAGAGGGCGAACTGATTCTAAAAAAAGAATCCCTGCAGGAGCAAAGTGCCTCTCTGCAATGAAGCGTGCCACCTTCTCTATCATATCATTAATTTCATTTTCGGAAGTTTGGGGTCTAATTTCTTTATACTCTCTATTCATAATTTTAAGCCCTGGCTACAGTTATGGCTGTAATACGCTCTGCTCCCGCAGAACGAAGGGTTTTGGCAATTTCGTTTAAAGTAGAGCCTGTGGTAAACACATCATCCACCAGAATTATCTTCTTACCCAAAACTTCGCTGGCATCCTTCACCACAAAAGCACTATTAAGGTTCTTTATTCTATGTGCTTTGTTCAAAGTAGTTTGGCTAAGAGTATTCACGCAGCGGGACACAGGATTCCTATAGGGCAAGCCTACCAACTGAGCAGTTGCAAAAGCAATAAGATCAGATTGATTATAACCCCTTTCGCGCTTTCGTACAGGGTGTAGAGGAACAGCACAGATATAATCGTTATCCTGTAGGTTTTCGTCCATCTCTATCATTTCTGCCAAAGGTAAGGCAAAATAACCCGCAGGCGAAACATAACCGTTGTATTTAAGCTGATGGATCAATTCCTGCACAGGAGTTTGATACTTAAATAATGAGCGGGCAGAATCGAAGGCAAAATCTTCCTCTAAACAAACCTCACAGGGAAACTTTTGAATTTCACTGCCACAAACAGGACACACAGCACTACTAATCATGGCTATCTTTGCTTCACAATCGCTGCAGAGAACCTGTTTTTGATCTTCTATTCTGGTAGCGCATACCAGGCAAGCAGGAGGGATAAGCACATCCATCAGTTTGTTAAACATATCGTTCCAGTGCTTCAAAGATCATCTTCCCATCCTGGCTAAGCACAGTATCTGTGGCAGAACGCTCTGGATGAGGCATCATTCCCAGAATGTTTCTTTGGGTATTTATAATTCCTGCAATATTTTGCAGGGATCCATTAGGATTGCTTTCCGAAGTTGTGGCACCTTGGGCATCACAATAACGGAATAAAATTTGATCGTGATCACATAATTTGTTTAAACCATCGTTATCAATGTAGTAATTACCTTCTTTGTGTGCTATGGGGATATCCAGCACAGTGCCAACCTCTATCCCATTTGTGAAAGGGCTGTCATTGGTCTGAACTTTTAGATACTGATGCTTGCAGATAAATGCTAATGATTGATTCATCATCAAGGCACCCGGCAATAAACCAGCCTCTGTAAGTATCTGAAATCCATTGCAGATACCCAAAACCAATCCACCTCTTTTTGCAAAGGAAATCACTTCCGAAACTATTGGGGAAAACCTTGCCAAAGCTCCGCAGCGAAGGTAATCTCCATAAGAAAAACCTCCGGGTATAACCACTAAATCTGGTTTTTTGAGATCATGATCTTTGTGCCAGATCATTTTTGCGGCATGCCCTCGGGAAGAGAACACCTCGAAAGCATCACGATCACAATTAGAGCCAGGAAAGGTAACAACACTAACCCGCAAATCCCTACTCCTGTTTTTCCAGTACGAAATTGTAAGTTTCGGTGTTCGGATTGGCAAGCAGGCTATCACAAATCTGTTCAATTTCTGTTTTAGCTTTTGCTTCATCAGCACTATCAATGGATATCTCGATATACTTGCTTATTCGGGTTTCCGCTACATCGGCAAAGCCCAGATTATGCAAAGAATTGGTAACTGCTTTTCCCTGAGGATCCAGCACACTTGCCTTAAGCTGAACAAAGATTTTGGCTTTATACATTACGATTCCTAATACAGTAGTTCTAAGATAACCACTGTCTTTAATCTTGCCATTTTAGTCAATACTTTTATTTTTCACGGCAAATCAAGCGGTTACCAATAGCTTATATTAAGTTTTTCACACACTTGGATTGCACTGCAAATCAGCCTTTGGGCACAGAACTGAAACCGATTAAAATAATCCGCTAATATTTCCGTCCGATTCCACATCAATCATTTCGGCAGAGGGATGTTTTGGTAAACCCGGCATACGCATAATCTCACCAGTTATGGGAATTAAGAATCCTGCACCACTGGCGATCACAATTTCACGCACGGTAACCAAGAAGTCCTTGGGACGTCCTATTAATTCTGGATTATCCGATAGTGATTTCTGTGTTTTGGCAATACAAATGGGTAATTTATCGAATCCATACTTATTAATCTTCTTTAGATCGGCTTTGGCATCTGCTGTGTAATCCACCTTTTGTGCACCATAGATTTCTGAAGCGATAGTAAATATTTTATCCTCTACAGGGCTATTCCAATCGTATAACCCCCGGTAGCTACAGATATCCTTATCCACCAATCCGATTACCTTGGAAGCGAGCTCCAATCCACCTTCACCACCCTTAGCATGAAAATCCACTACGCTTACATCAAAGTATTTTTCCTTCACAAAATCCACAATAAGCTTTAATTCTTCTTCTGTATCGGTGGGGAAACGGTTTACAGCCACTACAGATTTCATGCCGAACTTGTGAATATTCTCCAGATGCTTGGCAAGATTCACCAATCCAGCTTCCACAGCCTTGGGATTGGGAGAAGATATATCCTTAAGCTTTGCTCCGCCATGCATTTTTAAAGCACGTACTGTTGCTACTAATACCACGGCATCTGTACAAAATCCTCCATACTTACAAACCAGATCAAAGAATTTCTCTGCACCTAAATCAAAGCCAAAACCTGCTTCCGTAACCACATAGTCACTTAAGCGTAAAGCGGTTTTTGTGGCTAAAATGCTATTTGCACCTTGGGCAATATTGGCAAAGGGTCCACCATGCACAAAAGCAGGAGTATTCTCTGTGGTTTGCACCAAATTTGGTTTTAAGGCATCTTTCAACAAAGCTGCAACTGCACCTTCAAAACCGAACTGATGCACACTTACAGGTTCACCATCGTAGGTAAAACCAACAGTTATTTTGCCAATGCGCTCTTTCAATTCGTCCATGTTATTAGAAAGACAGAGGATTGCCATAATCTCGCTGGCAGGAGTAATATCAAACCCGTCTTCACGTGGGAAACCCTGTTTGCTGCCCCCTAAGCCAATCACGATGTTCCGCAGCATGCGGTCGTTAACATCTACAACTCTTTTCCAGCTTATACGTCTTGGATCCAGCTTCAGATCGTTATCGTAATATATGTGATTATCTATTAAGGCAGCAAGAGTGTTGTTAGCAGCGGTTACGGCATGAAAATCACCTGTAAAATGCAGGTTTATATCCTCCATTGGCAAAACCTGACTATAACCCCCACCTGCAGCCCCGCCTTTTATACCAAAAACCGGACCCAGAGAAGGCTCTCTGATCGCCACAATGCTTTTCTTATGCAGCCGGTTTAATGCCTGAGACAGACCAATGGAAACTGTAGTTTTACCTTCTCCGGCAGGGGTGGGTGTGATAGCCGAAACCAAAATAAGCTTACCATAAGGATTATCTCTCAATCTATCAAGTGTGGAATAGCGAACCTTAGCCTTATATTCACCATAGTGATCAATTTCCTGTGGCTGTAAACCAATCTGTGCAGCAATAGTATCGATGGGGAGCATTCGGGTATTGCGACCAATCTCCTGATCATTAAGCATTGTATCCTCCTCTTCTTAAGTTTCTTATACTTAAGGTAATTTGAATATGTGTTTTGGCAAACAAAAGTGCGGAAGAGCATCTCGTTATATACCAGACCTCCAAACTTCCAACTTATTTAGACACTCAGAACAACGAAGGCTTTATAAATGCGGAGGATCGGAATCCTCCGGCTACGTGGATCGGAATCCTCCGGCTACATGAGAACCCTTAAGCTTCAAACCTTGTTTCACCTTTCCACCCTTTCACCTTTTCACCTTCAAACCTTTCCATTGACAGATTTATCCCTACAATTATTTAGTTACTCATACCTAAAGTGAGGTTTTTTAGTATGAGAAAAGTTTTCTTTACTCTAAGCTTATTGATACTGCTGGGTGCGCTGCATGCTGTATCAAATTACAGCCTGATCAGTAACGGCTTCGAGCCTTCAGCAGTTAATTTGGCTATGGGTGGAAGTCCCATTGGCGCAGTTAATTTTTGGCACAATGATCCTTTAAATTCTTATAGCAATCCAGCAATAATGTCGCTGCACAGTGGCTTCAGCTATTCAACCTCTGGATACGATTATCTGCATTCAGTGGATAGCAACCTTACCGATAATCTAAAATACAATGCAGCATTTTGTGGCATCACTTACAGAGGCATCGGCTTTTTGGCACCTTACGAAAATCAGCAGGACGAATTTCACAGTACCAGAACTGATTATGGGGTTTTTGACATAGTAGATGAAGAAGAATTCGAAGGAAGCAGTATTCACCCGGAAGATATTGCGGATATCTATGGTGTATCGGTTAATTTGCAGGATTTCTATCGCAACTTCGCTTCTGAAGGAAGGCTGCTGCCGGAAAATATAGATTTGGCTATTGGCATGAATTTTGTGCACAATATAAGTACAATTAGTTTAGATGGCAGCTCAAGCAAAACTGATAGTGCCAATTTGGGCATATTAACCAAAGCACCAATTCTAAACCGTAATTCAATTTTTATCGAAACTGCTTTAGGGGCTTCTTTTTACAACGTATTTAACAAAGCTAAAACAAACCAAACTGGTTCCGATGAAACAACCATTTATAAACGTGCGAATCTGGCATGGGGGCTTTCCGGAGCTTGGAAAAACAAGCGTTTTAATGCCGGAGGAATTCCTGGAATTATTGAAAATCTTGGCACCATGCGAGTGTTAGCAGGATATTGTGATGAACTGGCTTCCGAACCCGTAATAATTGGTTTTGGCACCGAACTTGGCATAGCAGATATGCTGTTTTTAAGAACAGGATATCATAATGATGAAGCTGGTAAAATAAAAGGTGTTACCTATGGCATAGGGATAAACCTTCATTACCGCAATCTGGTGGGCTTGAATTACAACTATTCATATTTCCCAGCCGGAAGCATTTATAAGGAAAAAGTCATAGAGGGCTATGGCTTGAATCTGGATATATTTGGCTTGATAGAGCTATCTAAGATAATTGAAGATTTATAGGGAGATATTAAGATGAAAACGTATGGATTTGCTACTTGGTTAACGGCTCTTTTCTTCTTACTTGTTAGCACTGGCTGCAATATCATAGGTAAACAGGGCGATGCGCAAAACCCTCTTGCAACCGAAAACGAAAGCTGTATCTACCTTGGTGATGCAAATCCCAATCCCATGCATTTCGGTGGCAGCACAAGCATTGATTACAGCATAAAAGACACATCTGATCCCTTCCTAATTGTTACAAACTGTCTGGAACAGGAGGTTTACAGAGTGAACCTCGACAGCCACCAAGGGAGCATAGCATGGAACGGACTGGATAGCCGGAACCGCCAATGCGGTGAAGGTGTCTATTTTTATAAGCTTACCTCTAACAACCAAAGCGTTACTAAGAAACTTCTGCTTTTCAGATAAAAATAGAGCACCTCGCTATAACGATACTTTACCCCCCAAATTTATACCCCAAAGACATATTAAATTGCCGGGTTAGTGAGTTATAGTCACTTCCATTTTCCCAATCGTTGCCATTAAGCCTCTCCCCTTTTAGAGTAAAGCGATTCACTCTGTATAACATGTTAAGAGAAAACTCGCTGTAATTCAAACCAAAGCCAAAAGCATAATACGCCCCATTTTTAGCTGAATAACGCCAATCTTCATTGTGGTTGTGGATTTTAATTCTCTGGAAGTTATATCCATTTTGCACAATTATCTCCGGAGAGACTTTGGTAGTGGTTTCAAAGCGGTAACCCAGTATCCCATATACCGGGATATGAGTTTGTTTACCTATGGAAGTGTACCAGTTTTCGGGAAGTTTCTTACTCTCTCTGGGGAACTGGTAATCCACTCCAAGCCCATAAATTATGCCTTTCTTTCTGCACTCCATTTGGGCAGATAACGAATGAGCAGTTTCAAGGTGATCTCCAATTATTAAAGCTTCATGGGAAGAGATCACCTCTCCCGCAGTATCCACACCAATCGCTAAGCGGAAACTAACGGCACCAAGCCAGCTGCATAAAGCAACCATCAACATAACACCAAACACATGTTTCATATATATATCCTCGTTTTATTTTACTATCCTTCCAAAATCTAACCCATCATTTGCTTGAAAAATGCGTCTTCAGCAGCTTTCCAAGCTCCAGAAAGTCCATATTCACATTTACATCCTCAGCTTTCTGAGGACCATCCATCAATCCCCCTCCAGGGTATTCACCATAATTCCAAGATAGGGAAATCAGGTC
>JAQVMI010000376.1 GCA_028703735.1 Candidatus Cloacimonadota bacterium
TTAGCTGCCAATATTATAATGCGGAGCTTCACAAGGCTGCCTTTGTGCTGCCGGAATTCGTAAATCAGATTATCCGTTGATAAATCATTTTAGCTCTCTTTCATAATGAGTGGGTAGCTATTGGTGTAAGTGGTTAGATATCGTTCCATTACTTGTCATTCCTGCGAAGGCAGGAATCCATTTTTAGAAATGCTCCAGGACAACATACTGTTTACTAACATATTGCAGCAAAAAACGATGCTGTTTCAAAAAGACTGAATTCCGGATCAAGTCCGGAATGACAAGCAGGTTTTATGTTTCCAAACAGTCTCCAAGTCTGGAATGACAAAAGACCCCAATCGTTATGAAAGAGATCCATTCTTTTCGGGTGTCCCTGCCTGATTAGCGGAATATTTTCGCAAAACAGGACTTTTTTCAAAAAAGTTCTTTACATGATTTCCCCTTTGATATCTTTAGGTTCTCTGAGGTGAAATGGATGAGTTGCAGTTAAATAACAGAGTTTTAAAAACCCGCAGCTTTTCCCTAACCTTAGCTAAAGCAGATTGTAAATAAGATAAATATAAAGGCAGAATCATGGACAAAAGGTGGCTAATTCCGTCACCACCGGGGGAAGAATCCATTGCGGTGGTGGAAGAGCTTGGAGCAGCTTTCAAGATCCCGCGCTTAGTAGCAGACTTGTTATATCGCAAGGGTTTAAGAACAGAAAGTGCGGTGCAGGATTTCTTTTATCCCAAGATGGACAGCCTGTTTGATCCATTTCTTTTTCCGGAAATGGGAAAGGCAGTGGATAGAATATTGGCTGCTATAGACAAAGGTGAAAGAATAACAATTTATGGTGATTATGATGTGGATGGAACCACTTCCACAGCGCTTTTGTATCTGGGTTTAAAGCGGATTGGGGCAATAATAGATTTTTACATTCCGCATAGGATGATAGATGGCTATGGCTTGTCGCTGGGAAGTTTGGATTCTTTAAGGGAAACCGGTTCCTCCCTGATTATTAGTGTGGATTGCGGAGTTAATGCTTTGGAAGAGATAAATGCCATTGCGTCTATGGGGATGGAGATAATTATTACAGATCATCATAACCCCAAAGATGAACTTCCACCTGCCCTGGCAATTTTGAACCCAAAGCTACAGGGATGTCCCTATCCATTTGAACACCTTGCCGGAGTAGGAGTTGCCTATAAACTTCTGATGGCTATATACCAAAGAAAAGGCATTGATACCATCGAAAACAAGCTGAAATATATGGATCTGGTTGCAGTGGGAACCATTGCAGATATTGTCCCTTTAACCAGTGAAAATCGTATTTTTGCCAGCATAGGTTTGCAGCACCTTATCGAAAAGAAGAATCTTGGCTTGAATGCTTTGGTGCAAATATCGGGAATGAACCAAAAAACCCTGGATACTACAGATATTGTTTTTGGAATTGCACCCAGGATTAATGCAGCAGGACGTATGGGCAGTGCTGCACTTTCGGTGGAGCTATTGATCTCTACAGATGAGCAAAAAAGTGCGGAATTTGCCGAGATTATAGAGCGGCAGAATTCACTTCGGCAACAGGAAGACCAAAAGACCTTCCATGAAGCCTGCGAAATTATAGACAAGAAATACAAAGATTTGCAACACACTTCCTGCATGGTAATATCTTCAGATGATTGGCATCAGGGAGTAATAGGCATTGTGGCATCCAAACTGGTGGAAAAATATTACCGTCCGGTGATCATGATATCGTTTAAGGATGGCTTTGGAAGTGGAAGCGGACGTAGCGTGGCAGATTTTGATCTATTTGAAGCCCTGAAACATACAGAGCACAATCTGCATAGTTTTGGCGGGCACAAATATGCGGTTGGTTTAACCATTTATCAGGAATATATCGATCGCTTCGAGAACGAGCTTACCCGTTATGTATCAGAGAATTTGCGTTTAGAGCAGATTCAACCCCCTCTGCAGATAGATTATCAGATAGAGCTTTACGATATAAACACTCAGCTACTGGATGCTATGGAACGCTTTGCACCTTTTGGACCCGAAAACATGCGTCCTGTTTTTGTTACCACAAATACCCTGGTGGCAAACTACCCTTATAATGTGGGGCGTAACCATCTGAAAATGAAGGTGATTAAGGACGGCTTATACCTGGATCTTATTGGCTATAACATGGGTAACTATTTACCCTTACTAAAGAAGAATAGCGTTGTCGATATTGCTTACACCCTGGAGTATAACAGGTTTGGTAACAAAACCACGATCCAGGGAAAACTGCGGGATTTATTAATAAAGAGAGTGTAACATGAAAACCAGATTCATTTTAGCGGTTTTTGTCCTGCTTAGCTTATTTGCCTGTGCAGGACCTTCGGGCAGGGTTCCCATGGATGTGGAATATTTCAGCTTGTTCAAGTCTGTTCAAATGGAAATGCCCATTAGCAAAGCTATTTACCGCCCTGCAAATCAAACCCTTTTTGCCATGACAGCCAAAACTCAGGAGATTCAGATTTATCAGAATGAGATTCGCAAGAATGTGGTGGGTGGCTTAGGCACAGGTAGTGGAAACTTTTTGAAGCTCAGCGATATCGGGGTAGCACAGGATGGCAATTTGATGGCGTTAGATTCTGCTGCCAAACAGCTTAAGCTCTTTACCAACGATGGGAAAGCAATGGGCAATATTGATCTGCAAAAAAGTGTTCAGCCAACCTGTTTTACCGTTTTGGAAAACCACAGCATTTTTGTTTACGACCAGGCTACTGCCGAAATAATTGTATATTCTGCGCTGGATGGAGTGGAACAATTCCGCTTTGGCAAGTTTCAACTGCAGCAGGTTACCAGCTTGCATTGCAATAGGGATTATGTGGTGGCATACGATGCTTCTGCAGATACCAGCCACATCTTTTCTGTGCTGGGTCAGCTTGTGAAAAGCGAAACCGGGCAAACAGTATTCGATGGCTATAACAATGGGATTAATCTAAGCGCGGGTGCTTTAACCAGCCAAATGAGTCCGGCCATTTTGCCTATGCGGGAAACTGCTGGAATAATGAGC
>JAQVMI010000377.1 GCA_028703735.1 Candidatus Cloacimonadota bacterium
GAGGATTAATTCAGTCAGAAATGGCTGCGCAAAAATGGAAGCACCGTTTGTTCACCGTAAGCAAGGGTTTGACTTTCAACTGAAGCCTGTGAGATCAACGTGCTTACCTGTATCTAAATCGGCTTTAGTTGAGAGTTAAACAAAGGCTATTTCCCAAGAGGGGTGGAAGGTTGATTTGTAGTGGGGTTGGGGTTTCTTTTTTGGTGAACTTTTTGACCCTTCTGGTTATAAATTGTGATGTCCTTTTGCGCTACTTCTTGGTAACCCATTCCTTGATAGTCCATTGTTAAAGTTCTGCTATTGATTAGCGGGTTTGGATAGGTGCCTATCTGCCATTGGTTCGCCACAGGAACAGCAAGTTCATCCTCATTGGCAACGGTGGTATCGGTAAGATCTGCATTACCTGCAAAGATATACTGCTTCCAGATTTATGCCACATCATCGTACTGGCACACGCCTCGTGTGCAGAAAGCCGTGGCGCTTGTAACTACGAATTGTGAAGTTATTATCTAAAAAAGCAGATTGGACTTTTTAACTTTAACAGGCTTTAGCAGCCAACCACTTTATAGTAAAAGAAAGGACTTGACTAATAGCTTAGCTTTGGCACAGAGGTTATATACTAAGATATCTGAGGTGATGTTATGAGTAGTACCCCACGTGGTGAAAGATTAATTATTGCATTGATAGGCAAGCGAAATGCTGGTAAATCCAGCTTGATAAATGCATTAACGGGACAGGAAATTGCTATTGTTTCCAATATCCCGGGGACAACCACAGATCCTGTGGATAAGCATTACGAGCTGCTTCCCTTGGGACCTGTCACCTTTTATGATACTGCCGGAATAGATGACATGGGAGAGCTGGGAGATAAACGCGTTTCTGCTACAAAAAAGATATTATACCGGGCAGATATCGTTATCTTTGTAAATGATGGAACCAGCTTTGACAATAATGAATTGCAGATGCTTAGCCGCATTATGGAGATGGAAATTCCCAGCGTTGTGGTATTTAATAAAAGCGATTTACATGCCACCAATACAGATAACGAGAGTTATTGCAGCAATCACAAGCTCCCCAGTGTGAAGGTATCCACCCTTAGCAAAGAAGGTGTTTTGGCATGTAAGGAAGAGATTATCCACCTTGCCCCTAAATATCTGAAAGAGAATAGGATATTAGCCGGTGATTTAGTGGAAGCCAGAGATCATGTAATTTTGGTGGCACCCATAGATTCTGCTGCTCCAAAGGGTAGATTGATCCTGCCTCAGGTTCAGGTTTTAAGGGATTTAATGGATAACGATGCCATTGTAACGGTGGTAAAAGAAACTGAACTATTACCATCACTTGCCATGGTTAAATCCTTGCCAAAATTAGTGATTACAGATTCTCAAGCAATAGAGCAAGTAAATCGTGAAGTACCCCTGGAGATTCAGGTGACCACCTTTTCCATCTTGTTTGCCAGATATAAAGGAGAGCTTGATCTTTTGCTTTCCGGGATAGAAAGGCTGCGAAACCTTAAAGATGGAGATAAGATTCTGATAGCAGAAGCTTGTTCACACCACGTTCAAAAGGATGATATCGGCAGATTTAAACTTCCTCGCTGGTTGCGGGATTTCAGTGGTAAAGAACTAAGCTTCGATACCTATTCCGGGCACGATTTTCCAGAAAACCTGGAGGAATATGCAGTTTGTGTTCATTGTGGTGCCTGTATGATTAACCCCATGGAAATGAACCGCAGAATTGTGGAGTGTCACAGACGTGGAGTTCCCATCACAAACTATGGAATGACTATTTCGCTGGTACAAGGTGTGTTAGATAGAGTGATGTACCCTTTACTCGCAGCAAAATCTAAACAAACAAATAAATGAAAATTTCCGCACTGCAGTTTCAACCAAAGCTGCAAGATAAACTTTGGAATCTAAGCACATTGCAAGATATGCTGGAAGGGCTTGATACGGATTTAGTTGTCCTACCCGAGCTTGCTATAAGCGGATATGTTTATGCCACAAAACAGCAATTGTATCCACTTGCAGAAGAGGCTGGCAAAGGCGAGGCTTTTGTTGCCATGCAGAAACTTTCGCAGGTTTATAACTTTTCCATAGTTTACGGTTTTCCAGAAATTAGCGGAGAAATTCTCTACAATTCCAGTGCGTTAATTAATCCCGATGGCAGCTATTTTATATACCGAAAAATTCATCTGTTCAATCGGGAAAAGCTGCTGTTCTCTGGGGGAGATAAACCTTTTGCTGTGTTTCCCGCAAAAAATGATGTAATGATAGGGATGATGATTTGCTTCGACTGGCAATTTCCAGAAGCTGCCCGAAGCCTTGCTCTAAGCGGGGCACAAATAATCTGCCATCCTTCAAATCTTGTGCTTCCCTGGTGCCAACAAGCCATGCAACTACGATGTTTGGAAAATAGAGTTTTCAGCATCACAGCAAACCGAACCGGATATGAAGAAAATGGTGAACTAAGCGAAACTTTCACAGGTTGCAGCCAGATTTTGAATACCAAAGGCGAAGTGCTTATCAGGATGGATTCCATAGCTAAAGGCATAGAAACGGTAATAATAGATCCAGGCATTGCCAAAGACAAGCAGATAACTGAAAGAAACGATGCTTTTTGCGATAGAAGACCGGCTATGTACCGAGGTATAACTTGAGCATAACAAAACCGGAGCCACCACTTTCCCAGGACAAGCAGGCTATAGAGGCAGAGATTGCCAAACTGAAAACTGAAATTGCCAGGCATAATCTTCTCTACTACGAGTTTGCCAATCCGGAGATAAGTGATTATGATTATGACCAATTAGCGGCTCGTTTACAAGCGTTGGAAAAAGAACCCGGCTCAACCATATCCGAATCCAGCTCTCCCATCCAAAAGGTTGGCAGCGATTTAAGCCAGGGTGCTATTGTGATACCTCACAAGGCACGCATGTATAGCCTCGATAATGCCTATTCCCTGGAAGAAGTAAGCTCTTTTATCATGAAACTGAACCAGGAAACCAGCCAGGAAAACCAATATTGTGCTGAGCT
>JAQVMI010000378.1 GCA_028703735.1 Candidatus Cloacimonadota bacterium
CATCATCATCCATAAACCCAAGCATGGCAGCATGTTCGCCATAGGCAGATATGCCCTTTATGCCATAAACTATGGTTTCACGCAGGCTGCGTACATCTTCGTTTTCGGTTCTTAACACTCCTACTTTTTCCGCAAAAACATCATAATCTTCCGGGGAAACACTGAAGCTTACTGCATCGGGACAAGTATCACATTTTCCCTCAAGCAGCTTGCAAAGCTCTTCTTTGCGTTTGTCTCGCAATGCCAGAGTTTGGGTTATCGTGTTGCGAATTAATTCTTCATCCCAATTTGCATTGGTGATTGTTCTAAACAGACCACCCATGGTAAAAACAGCATCTTCGGGATAATAGACGCCATGTTCATTTAGCTTAACTGCTGCATGCGCCAACCCTTTCAGGCTGTACACAAGCAAATCAAAAAGATTGGCTAATACGGGGGATTTGCCACATACGCCACGCATGGTGCAGCCTATGTTGCGGGAAGTTTCCTGACATTGATAGCAGAACATACTCATGGTTCTTCTCCTTTTATTATGGTTTTGGCATTTTAATTACAAGGAGCCGCAAATTGCTGTCTCCTTCGTTCGAAACTGCGTGTGGTATATCTTTGGGGCTATCTATAGCCATATCTTGGGGGAAGGTTAATATCTCGTCACCAATGGTGATGGTTGCTGTTCCTTCCAAAACCCAAAACATCACATTAACGGGAGTTTTGTGTGCTTTAAGCCGGGCACCCGGCTCCAGGCTAAGATGCACAATCTCTCCTTCCGGGTTGCTGTAAACCTTTACTCCATGCATGCCATTGGCATTCAATACAGGAGCAAGTTCTTTCCAAAATCTGCTTTGCATGTTATCTCCTTTATTGTATTTGCACCCATTAGTTATATTATGGTGCCATCCACGGAAACTACATAAACTTTAACAAAATGCAGCTTGCCGGATTTTTCCAAAGCACGCTTCAGGATTACTTCCGTTCCGCCACAACAGGGAACTTCCATGCGCACAATGGTAACGCTTTTAACGGTATGCAGGGTAAATATCTGCGCCAGCTTGTCTATATAACCCTCTATATCATTGTCCAGTTTGGGACAAAAAGTAATTACAATCTTTCCCTTTAGAAACCGACCGTGAAAACCCCCAAAAGCGTATGGAACACAATCTGCAGAAATAAGCAAATCGCAATTCTCAAGATATTCCGCAGCGGGATTTATCAGCGTTAGCTGTACAGGCCACTGCCTTAGTTCGTTCACTGCCTGTGTAGAATTGGATTCAGCTATCAGGGGGTTCTTGCTTCCTGCAGTATGGGGGGATTGGGCTGGGGTTATTGAGCGTGCATGTGTTCCAGAACATCCGCAAGCCATTGTTTCTTCTGTGGTTAAGCATTCGATATTAAAATCACTTGCTTTCAGGATTTCCAAAGCCTGGCTGTAATAAGTGGTTTCCCCATGTGATTTTAAATGATTCAGATGGGCTTTAATGGTATTTTCACCCGCAGCCATGATATTCTTCATCACAATTGCTTCGCTATATGGCTCTGCTTCGCGTTCCTCTACCTCGATTGCGCCTTCCGGACAAGTTCCCAGGCAAGCTCCCAGTCCATCACAGAAAAGGTCACTAACCAATCTTGCTTTGCCGTCTATAATCTGCAGAGCTCCTTCCGGACATCCGGGTATGCAAGCTCCACAGCCGGTGCATTTTGCTTCGTCGATTTTGATGATTTGTCGCTTCATTTTCTTACCTCTATCATGTATATTATTGTTTCCAGCAATGCTTCGCCTTCTGCCTGTAAATCGAAACCACCCTCGCACATGTTCCATTGAGAAACTATTAACCGCATCGAACCAACAATTATTCTAAACAATTGAGTGGGATCAAGCCCGCCATCTATGCTTCCTTCTTTTTGAGCTTTTTGGATAAAGGCAACCACCTCTCCCCTATGAATATGCATGATGGATTGATATTGCCCCGTGAAGCCGGGATCATTTTTGAATAACTCTTCGCTGAACATAACCTTTGCCAGGGCAGAATTCCGGCTAAACAGCTCGTAACGGTTAAGGACAAATTTCCTAATGCAATCCACAGGAGCACAATTAGATTCCCGTATCTCGGTTAAAACCTCACAAGATAAAAACTCGAAATAGCTTAGAACCATGGTTACCAATTCCCTTTTACTTTTGAAGTGGCGATACAATGCAGCTTCGGTTACGCCAATTTCTGCTGCCAGGTTCTTGGTAGTTAGCTTTTCGTAACCCTTATTAGCAATAATATCTATAGCAGCTTTAACCATATCCATCTGTCGTTGTGTTAGTTCCATGTTTCTTCCTTTATGTTAGCAAGCATTCACTTACCAAGATAATCATGGCTGTAAATATGTCAAGAACTATTTTAGTGGGATATTCTTAAAACAGCTTAGAAAGACTCGAAGTGAGAGCTTTTTAATGACGAAAGATCAAGATTATCACTGATCAGAAAGAGCTTAGATTTCTGCGCTAAGTTTATAGTACTATACATCTTTGCTAATAGCTAAAGTAATAATCTCGCCTAACTCTAAAATCTTTGTCCCTAAACAGACAAAGTTTTCCTTATATTCTTACCTTCACAGATCCAAAAGTCGCATTGCGTTTTGCATGAAGCAAGCATTTATCATCGCTGATTCTAACAGCTTACATCATCTTTCTCTTAACTCACTCTGCAGTATCAAAAGTGCCTGCAAGGTAACTGCAAGGATACTGGAACCATGCTCTTGTTTGCTGGTGTATAGGGCTTTAGAATCAATAAACAATCGCTTTCTTTCATTATTAGTCGTTAGATGTTTTATTTTGCTTGTCTTTCCTGGGAAGGCAGGAAACCATTTTGAATTATTCCGGTGATATCATGTTGTTAACCAACATATTACAGCAATACCGCGATGTGTTTTGTAAAATCTGGAATCCGGATCAAGCCCGGAATGAAAAAAGTTACCCACTCGCTATGAAAGAGAATAAAAGTTTTCTGCTTGACACAAAGTAGTGCTTTCAAAAAAGGTTC
>JAQVMI010000024.1 GCA_028703735.1 Candidatus Cloacimonadota bacterium
TGCCGGAACTCCACGTGACAGTGACGGTTCCGCTATATGGACCACCAACTACTGTGGGGGTAAATGTAGCATAGAAACTGGTAGATTCACCTGCTGTAAGAGCATGGTCGATCGGGGCAATTTCCTCTACTCCATAATAAGTATCAGAGGTGCTAATGCTGGAAATGTTTAGAGAAGCAGCTCCGGTATTTGTGATGGTGAATTGTTTCTTCAGGGTGGTACCTGTCTGAATAGTACCAAAAGCCCATGCCTCCGTTAGAGTGGGATTAATGGCAAATTGAGCTTCAGAAGGTGGTTCCCGAACTATGATATTATCCAAATCGAAGTAATAGTCTCCAGCACCCCAGGTTCCGATGAATTTCACATTGATGGTCTGAGTATCGTAGGTTGTCAACGGAAGGGTTATGGTTGCATAAGCATTGCTGGTGACATGATTGGTGGAGTTTATCGTGTAGATAGTGCTATATGCTCCACCATTTGCAGAAATCTGCACCTGGAAGTTATCGCTGGCACCCAGAGTTGTAGCAGTGGCAGGATAACCAGTGTAATTCACAATACGGTAATCGAACTTTAGTTCGCATACGGCAACCATTGGACCAATCGGGTTGGTTGCAATGTTGCATGAAGTATTGTAACTATATAGGTCGGATGTAAGTCCATTACCACCGCCGTTACCGTGAGTTGCGTTAACTGACATCGTTCCTGTCCAGTTAGCCGGCAACGATGTGCTGGCACTGAAATCCTGCGAATAGGGTATCGGCAGGGTTGTACTCAAGGTTGAGGCGGTTACGGTGGGAATCGTCCCATCAGTCTTGAAATCAATATCTGTGAGACTATTGGTATAAGGCCATATCTTGAATTCATAGGCAGTATTGGACGTTAATCCCGTAAATGTGTAGGTGTTAGCACCTACAACATGTGCTACGTTTATAGCAGCATTGTTATCTGTCCACACCGCATCATCTGCCACAGGAGTTCCGTCAGCAACAGACGCGTAAGTTCCCGGGCTTTTAATCGCCTGAATCAAATACTTTGCAGGTAATTGTGCACCCGTTGAACCTGTCCAGTTTAACTGAACCGAAGTATAGTTCAGGGTACCGGCTGCAAAATCGGTAACATGGTTTGTCGGTTCAGGATAAACAACAGCACTTATGCCCACAAATTTGATATTGGGACGGGAATACGAAGTGTAGAGGCTGGCAGGAGTAGCACTGTCAGCAGCGTTAGAAATAAACCTGTAAGAAGGAGACGTAGAGGTATATCTCCATTCAACATAAGGGGACACATAAGGTGTATTTACTGTCTCGATTAATACTTCCAGATTACCTGATCCATTATAAGCAGTGTCAGTAATATCATAATTAAACCAACCAGTTGCATTAGCCGTGACAGATGCATCAAAAACAAGAGCTGCTCCTGTTACTTGGTTTGCCCAAGTGTCACCCGCCAGTGTGTTACTGGCTGTGCTCTTAAGGTATATCTTAGTCGGGATTGCTGTAGTAGTGTTTGCGATACCGCAGTACCATTGCAGATGAGTGATAGTGCCAGCTCCGGCACTGATCTCAGATCCCAGATATACCGCCGCTGAACGATAGTATTTGTAGTAAGTACTCATCGGTGGGCGCTGGGAACTTGTTCCGGTTCCGATAATCACATCGGCAAAAGCCAGGCCGGCTATTGCCAATACGCATAATAGTATTAATAATTTCTTCATAGTAAGAAAACTCCTTTTAAGATGCTTTTCTTGAAGAGGTTATTTTGTTTAGGTTATCGGCTTTGCCACAATACATCTGTTATTCCTGATGCCTTGCTTGTCATACCAGTCTCTTTTGTCATTCCGGACTCTTTTGTCATTCCGGACTTGATCCGGAATCCAGTTTTAGATGGATTCCTGCCTTCGCAGGAATGACATAAAAATAAACTGGAATGACATATTGGTAAACTGGAAGACAACCTGGGATAAAAGAAGGACAAGCAGTTGTTTGGGGCAAAGCTTTGCTTGTTTTTGATGGTTAAGGGTGTGGGGAAAACTGAGCTGATTATGCAGGCACACGTACGACGTAATAATGTGCGATGATTATTAGGCAAAGAGTGTGCGGGGGGAATCAGATTTAGTTTTCCAGATGTAGAAGTGTAATTTATTTTCTGAAGTAGGTAAGTTATAGAAATTGTGGCACTTTGCACACGCAGCAAACCCGCATTTATCCTATTGGGAATAGGGTTCTGTGGCGGTGTGCAAAACAATAAACTCAAAGTAACATCCTCTGGCTCATCTGCCGATTTTCTAAAAACACGAAAACACGTAGCTCAAAAAAAAGAGCCACCAATCTAACGACACCAACGCCATGCATTTAACATGACATTCGCATGGGAAATTCACCATGCAAACCAATAATGCTATAGTGCAAATTAATGTCAAGCAGAAAAATGAGTTTTTTTTGTGTAGCCGGATGGCTATGAGTTAAAAGTTAGAAGTTAGAAGTTAAAAGTTAAGGGAGACAGGTTTGATTATTGAGAGATTCGCTAATTATAATTCGGTGTTCTCGGTGGTGAAAAAGTGGAAAGGTGAAAAGGTGGAAAGGTGAAACCAGGTTTGAAGAACGAAGGGACTTGGTAAGTTTTTCTCGGTGTTCTCGGTGTTCTCGGTGGTGAAAATAATGTGAAAAGGGAGGGTAAAAGTTAAAAGTTAAGGGAGACGGGTTTGAAGATTGAGGGGTTTTGTTTTGAGTTGGATAGGCTGGAAGGGTTTTCCTGGAAAATTCGTGTAGATTCGTGATCTTTTATTTGTGTTAATTCGTGGGAGGTTTTTTGTTGCGTTTTTATGGCTCACTTTTTTTAACTCACAACTGAAGCCGTTAGAACTTGGGTATAAGCTGAAGTTGGGGGATGGCTTCAGTTGTAAGTCAAAGTTCATGCTTCAGTTGTAAGTCAAAAGAAAATGGCTATGTTTTGCATTAGTCCTTGCTGCCAAATAAAATAGAGACAAATCCAAGTAGGTCAACGGCAGCAATGACTCCTGCTACAACGGCAGCAATGACTCCTGCTACAACGTAGTTGGTGGCTTTATTAAGCATTAGTCCTTTAGCCCGTGTAATTGGCAATAAACTATAACATCTCAGTGGGCTAAATGACTCCTGCAAAGTTTACCCCAGGGCAACATCAAGGGTCATCATCACAGAAAAGCCAAGCATTACGCCCATTGTGGCAAGATGACCATATTTGCCTCTTTGCGATTCGGGGATAACCTCTTCCACCACCACGTAAATCATAGCTCCAGCAGCAAAGGCAAGAGCATAGGGTAAAACAGGACGTGCAGCCAATGCCATTACCGCACCCAGAACACCGCCAACGGGTTCCACCATTCCCGAAAACTGTCCCCAGAAAAAGCTCTTCCCGCGGGACATCCCTTCACGGCGCAGAGGAATTGAAACGGCAGCTCCTTCCGGTAAATTCTGGATTCCAATACCCAAAGCCAGGGCTATTGCAGAAGCTACGGCTGCATTAGTTGCCCCATAAGCCAAAGCACCAAAGGCAACACCTACGGCAAGTCCCTCGGGAAAATTGTGCAGGGTTATGGCAATAAACAGCAGCGTAGATTTACCCCAAGGACTTTTTAAGCCTTCGCGTTCCAGTCCATCGGAATGAATATGCATGTGGGGGATTAGTAAATCTATGATGCGTAAAAAGAAACCTCCTGCCAGGAAACCAATTACGGCAGGTATGGGGCTTCCATCACTCAGCTCTATAGCCGGGTTAAGCAAGCTCCAAAAACTGGCTGCAATCATAACACCGGCAGCAAAACCCAACATGGTATCTAATATCGACTGCCTGATGCTTTTGAAAAACAGGACAAAGCTGGAGCCAAGAGCTGTCATAAACCAAGTGAACAAGGTTCCTAACAGGGCAAGAAGAATGGGGCTTTCGGGCATTGGGGCTCCCTTTTTTTGTAAGTTATGGGCGTAACAATAGTATGCAATTAGCAGATTGTGTCGCCCATAAAGGGCTTTGTATTGTGGTATTTGTTAATCGAGGGGTTTCGCTTCGCTTCACACCCTCGCTATGATATTTCGCCCTACGGGCTTTGTGAATAGCTTGCATATTTTCAAAATCTGTCATTCCTGCGGAGGCAGGAATCCAGTCCTATAGATTTCGAATCCAGTTGCATAGATTCCGGATCAAGTCCGGAAAGACAAAATCTGTCATTCCTGCGGAGGCAGGAATCCAGTCCTATAGATTTCGAATCCAGTTGCATAGATTCCGGATCAAGTCCGGAATGACAAAATCTGTCATTCCTGCGGAGGCAGGAATCCAGTCCTATAGATTTCGAATCCAGTTGCATAGATTCCGGATCAAGTCCGGAATGACAAAATATGTCATTCCTGCGGAGGCAGGAATCCAGTCCTATAGATTTCGAATCCAGTTGCATAGATTCCGGATCAAGTCCGGAATGACAAAGTACACCGGAATGACAAAATATGTCATACCTGCGGAGGCAGGAATCCAGTTCTATAGATTTCGAATCCAGTTGCATAGATTCCGGATCAAGTCCGGAATGACAAAGTACACCGGAATGACAAAATATGTCATACCTGCGGAGGCAGGAATCCAGTCCTATAGATTTCGAATCCAGTTGCATAGATTCCGGATCAAGTCCGGAATGACAAAGTACACCGGAATGACAAAGTACACCGGAAAGACAGTGGTTGTTAAGATATGTTGCATGATAACAGCACATCAATATCTCTTTAAATTGCAGCTTTGTGAATAACGTTCGCCTGGTCTAAGGTATTCAGCGAAATCAAAATCAAGCTCTATAAGAGCATAATCAGGATCGTCGTATCCAGAAAAATACTCATCGAAAAAGAAGCAACGCTCCGAGGCATCAGCCTTGAGCGTTGCATTATGAACCATGGAAGCGATACCGCTAAGCCGGATGTAACCAGTGTGTCCATCTTCCAATAGAGGGATACATACTTCCACGAACTTGTTATTGGTAATTTGTGCAACCTTGGAATCTCCGCTGAAAGTAGCAATAAAATAGCGGTCTTTATGCAGGAAAAGCACTACGGGTCGCACACGGGCTTGTTTTTTGTCTATTGTGGCAAGATACACGTATTGGTTTTGCTTTATAGAAGCCATAATTTCTTGTTGCAACGCAGATTCGGATGTTCTTGCCATAATATTGGTATCCTTTATTTGGGGATGGATACACCAGTGATGAAGGCTTGATTTTCGGCATTAGGATTATCCGAGCGATCGCGGGGTAAGCCTTCAATTTTGTGCACAACGTCCATGCCTTTGGTAACAGCTCCGAATACAGTGTGTTTACCGTCCAACCAAGGAGTTCCATCCTTTTTGGTAACGATAAAGAACTGGCTTCCATTGGTATTGGGTCCTGAATTCGCCATACAAATAGTGCCATACTCCACTTTTGCTTTCAAAATCTGAGAAGTTAGCGGAGCAGAGAATCCGGTTTTTGTACGGTAATATTCCAGATTGTTCTTCATAAGTGGTTCCAGGCTGCGCTGTGCCTGACATTCTTTTACCAAAGCGGCAATTTCGGCATCCGGGCTTTTAGATTCCTGCATATAGGGCATGATGATCTTGTTCCACACTAATTCTGCGGCAGCTTGATCTTTGATCTCACCTTTTAACTCTGCACCTGGTGCATAGCATTCGTCTTCGAAGGTATAACCGGGACCGCCCTGTCCATCGTTTGTGCGAATGTCATCCTTAGTATTGGGGCAACCACCCTGGATCATGAAATCCGGGATTACACGGTGAAAATAGGTTCCTTTGTAGAAGTCTTTCTGAGCAAGAGTAAGGAAGTTTTGAACGGTTTTGGGGGCAATGCCATTCCATAGTTCCAGCTCAATTACTCCGTAAGTGGTATTGATCTCCACTTTGGTTTTGGGTCCAAGATTATCGGTTAAAGGCACAGTTTCCTCCTTAGGTTTCTCTGTGGCTGTTCTGATCTGGCTGTAAATTGCTACAGAAACCAGAATCAGGAACACTGTAATTAGGATTAGCTTCAAGCTTTTGTTTTTCATGATTACTCCTATCTATTATGTTGTTAAACTACTTGGGTTATCTATATCTTTATACTGTTTCAGGATGGGCTTTCCTGCTATAATTTCTATAAAGGAGTGATGGCAAATCCAATCTCCACAATTGGCATAATAGCCATTTGTTAGGGGTATTAGTTCCGGAGAATGGCTGTGCCCCATTACTACAATATCTGCCTGTTGCAGTTTTATCAGGCTTTGGGCATAGAGTTTTAAGCCACGGGTTTTTCTTCTGCGTAAGGCAGGTTTATCTTGGCGCTCTCTGCTGCTGCGGGAAAGTAAGGTTCCCAGTTGCAAAGCAAAATCCGGATGGAGCAGCGAAAATAGATGTTTAGCCAGGTTATGACGGATAAATCTACGGTAAATTTGGTAACGAAGATCGTTTACGGTTCTGGTATCACCGTGTTCAAAGCGTATTTTTTTGCCATCCGCTTCTATGGTAACCCCATCGGGGAATATCTCGCAACCAATGTAATCCGGCAAAAAATCTCCAAACCAAAAATCGTGGTTTCCGCTTACAAAGATGAGGCGGGCTCCTGCATCATGTAAATCTGCCAGAACCCTCAAAAGCGGGAAATACTGTTTTACAATGGTGTATTTGCCATCAAACCACAAATCGAAGATATCGCCCACCAAAGCAATAAGATCGTATTTACCAATGCTCTGCCTTAGAAAGCGAATCAACATTGCGGCATTATTGGCATCTTCACTATGCGAATGATGGTATTTGAAGTGGCTGTCCGAAATCGCTAAGATATTCATTTTTATTATTTGCTTAACACATAGTGCAGGATGTTCACACCAAATCTTAAAGCCGTATCACGCACACCGGGTGGATCATCGTGAGTTTCGGCATCAGCCCAGCCATCACTGATGTTGCTTTCGTAGGTGTACAGGCACACCAGCCGGCTGTTGTCATCAAAAATTCCAAAAGCCTGGGGTGGTTTTTCGTCGTGCAAATGTATCTTGGGGATGCCACTGCTGAAATCATAAAAGCAAGTGAAGAGAGGAAAGGATGGATTCAATTCCACCAGTTCACGTTCGGGGAAAATGCGCTTTATCTCGCGCCGAAATGAGGCATCCATGCCATAATCATCATCTGCGTATAAGAAACCACCTCTTAACATCCAGGTGCGTAGATTTTCCACTTCGCGATCGCTGAAACGAATGTTTCCATGCCCGGTAAGATACAAAAAGGGATATTCGAATAGCTTGGGTTCAGAGGCTTTCACAATACTTTGATCCAAGGGGAAGGCAGCACCTAAAGTGGAATTGGCATATTTAGCAAGATTGGGAAGTACTTCCGGATCGTTATACCAATCTCCTCCTCCATCATATTGCAAACGGGCGAAACCGGTTTTTAACGATGTATCAACCGTGGCAAACACAGGAAAGACAGTGGCGATTATACAGATGAAGGTTATGAATTTCATAAAATTTTAGTTCTCTATCTTTAAAGAAATGCAGAGTATAGCACCATCTACCACTGCATAGAAGCAATTGGAAAAACTATCGTAAGCAGATAAAGCTTGTAAATCTTGTTTAAGGGTTAAGGTACTAAGGGTTTCACCCTGAGTGGGATCCAAGATGCTTATGCCTCTTTGAGAGGGAATAACCACAATGCTGCGATCCAAACGTGGATCGTCCGAATTGCGAATTTCACAGGGTGAAAAGCGATCTCCAGCTATGCTTTCTGTGGGTAGATACTGCTGCCACAGAACAGCCCCATCCTCTTTTAAGCCTATAACCTGCTGGTTTGCAAGAGTAATAAGCAGTATTCCCTGACCATTCAGAATGAATCGGATATCAGCGGGGAACACTTTGCTCCATAATAGCTGTTGGTTTTTTTTATCAAAGCTGTTCAGGCGGTTTCCATTTATCAGATAGATGGCATCCAGGCTGAAGGCGGGGGAAAGGCTTGCCTGGTATGGCATCTCTGTGCTCCAGGCAATTTGTAAACTAATATTGCGGGCTGGCAGATTTACAATTCTATCCAGATATTTACGTAAATCTTCTTTATTTATCTTTAGGTTAGAGGGAATCTGCTCCAGACGCAGGGTTTTCTCCTGCTGAAAAGTGAGGCGTGTTTTATGCACAAGCTGATCCAAGCTGCGATTGCCAAAGACCATATATAGTACGGTTAAAACTGCCAGAAAGATTAATATACTGCTACTGATCTGCAAACGTGTAAACTTCTGGCGTTTGGGTTTTATTAGCCTCTCTCTACCATCCAGAATCAGCCACAGGGGGTTGTCGCAAGAAGTAAAGGTCTCTATAAACTTATCTATAGTCCCAAAATCTGAAACCTGAGGGAACACTTTTGCAGCCAACTCGCCAGAGATAACGATCAACCTCTGATTATCACCAATGTAGAGGCGATTGGTTTTCAGCATTAGGTCCTTATCGGCATAACCAAATAGCTGCAAACCTTCTTGGCTTTGCACCTTGTAGTTTTGCCAGTCTTTACCTACAGATTTCATTTTTTTGGCATCTGTAACCACACAAAAGATACGCCCGGACTGCACAAAATAGAGCTCGTGATCGTAAAGCACGCCAAAGAAAAGTGAGATTCCTTTTTCCTGCAAATCGCTTTTGCGAAAACGGGCATGAAGCTTCCAATGCAAATCCGAGAAGAAGCCTTTTTGCCACTTCTCAATTTCCAGCCGAGAAACACTATTTATGGGGGAATTTATTATCTCCAGCTTGATCTCTGCCACAATTTCTTCCAGAATGTGGTCTTTTTCCGGATGCCAAAGTAACAAAAACCAGGCAAAGCGTCCATCGCGGGAGGCGTTAAATTCGCAAATACTGCGGGGAGGATTGGATTCACGGCTTTGCAAGGAAATCATATTCTTATGTCCACCACGAGAAAAAAGTGCGCCATGAAACGCGGATAAGGGTGGGGATATCCATTAGCATATTTGTGTAAGAAGCATTTGCCAGGGGACACCAGCATTCCTTTTTGTGAATGGAACGTCGTTCTAATTCCGCCGCCGGAGAAAACCAAATTTTCTTAAAATTATACTTATTCTGGCGTAAGTTACCTAATGGGGCTGCTTTTATGCAGCAGCTCCAGATATCGCCATCGGGAGAAATCTGGCAGGATGCCACTCCCGAATAACAGGGTATCACCTGAGTTTGATCCCGCATAATCTTCTTTACCAAATTGTAGTATTCTATCCTGAAAGCCATAGTTAATTTATTCATCCCTTTGTAGCTACCGTTTTTTATGCGGTGGATAAGGTAATCCACAGAGCTTTTATATGCCACCAGGGAAGGAGTGATATCTGCACCAATGGTATCCAATTCCATGCGTTCTTCAGCAATTTCGGTGATATAACTATCTGGCTTCAAGCGCATTAGTTCGTTGGCAATGGAAGTGAAGCTATCCACATTGAAGCGGGAGATAACCGTGTGAATGCCTACGGTTAGATTCGGCAATTTCAGGGCTTTTAATCCATGATAGGTGGAGATCACTTTTTTGTAATTTCCCGGAACGTTTCGGATGTTATCGTGCTGTTCTTCTATTCCATCTATAGAAACATTTACGATAACCTGAGCTTTGGGGCAGGCTTTGGCTATTGCTTCGGTTTTGTCCACAATGGTTTTAACTAAGAGACCATTAGTGGGGATGTTAATAATTCGGGGATGCGATACCTTGTAAATTTCGCTGATAACTTCCACAATATCGTTGCGTAGGAAAGGTTCGCCTCCGCTGAAGGTAATCCAATATGGGCTGTGCCCAATGCTTTGGAAGATGCTTCTATATTCTTCCACACTAAGGTTTCTTGCCTGTTTTTTCCAAATCTTGCAGGTAGAACAGCGGGAATTACATGTATAAAGCAGACTAACTGTGTAATTCATTGGTAAAAGATGTGGAGCACCAAGGTGTTTCATCAGCCAATATCCAATGATGCGAAAAAGCATAAATATCATCAGGTTCTATTCCCCAGATTCTTTGTGGAACGGGCGATTTCCCAAGTGAAGGGATTTTTTCCACAGATGTAAAAATCCCAGCTACCTAACATACGGCAACCTGCTTCCAGGGCAACAACGAGTATTAGTTTAGGCAGATCGATAAGGTTCTCCTTAAGCTCGGCGTGAAGAATTGCTGCCAAAGTACCATTATCCTGAGATATCACTTGGTAGGATTGATGGGATTTAAGCCACAAATGTCCGTTTTGGATTCTGCGGCGTTGTTTTATAAAGTCTTTAAGATTCTCTGGTCCCTTATTGTGGATAACGGCTTGGGGGATATATAGCAGAGAGAGGTTTTTAGCTTTTACCATTGCTTCGATGCTTGCCTCGTCCACAGCAGAATCGGCAGGAATGCTATTCATAACCTTGCGGAAGGCAATCATCTCGCCCAATTTTGGAGATATTAGTGCCATTCTGTGGTGCAAACGCCACAGCAGATGCACTGCATAGCCCATAAAGGTATTGGGTGAATTCACCGGACAGGGACGCCCTCCAGTGGCACCAACCGAAGCATCGGAAAATGCGGAAACAAGCTTTTCTATTGTTGTATCAGCCGGGATAACGTCTCCGCTGATTATAACTAATACTTGCTCTTTTGCTTCTCCGATAAACAGATTTATCGCTGCTGATTTACCCTCTCTTTTAGCTTGGGTAATTAGCCGAACAGAGGAATGCGTTTCCGCAAAAATGCGCACAAGGTTATCCGTGCCATCCGTGCTGGCACTGGAAACAACTATTACTTCACTAATCTCTGCCACTTTAAGCTGCTGGGCACAGATAGCTTCCAAAAGCCGAATAATGTTATTGGCTTCGTTGTGGGCAAAAACTCCTATGGAACAAGCAATCCGGTTCATATATTTAGGGGGGAGATGCCTTTGGTAAGTGAGATGCCTTCGGCAAGTGAGATACTTTCATTAGGTGAGATGCCTGCGGCAAGTGAGATACTTTCAGTAGGTGAGATGCCTGCGGCAAGTGAGATACCTTCGGCAAGTGAGATTCTCACTGCTTCAGCACTCACTGCGTCAGCTCTCACTGCTTTAGCTCTCACTGCGTAAGCTCTCACTGCGTAAGCACTCACTGCGTCAGCTCTCACTGCGTCAGCTCTCACTACGTAAGCTCTCACTGCGTAAGCTCTCTCTGTTTAATCTCTTTACTTATGGCATCCAAAATACCGTTTATGAACTTGCCGGTATGCTCACTACAAAACTTCTTGGAAATCTCGATAGCTTCGTTTATTACTACTGCTGCGGGAGTATCGGTAAAGAGCAGCTCGTAGGCAGCCACACTTAAAATGCTGCGATCCAGATGGGCAATGCTTTCCAAACTCCAGTTATCACTTAATTTATCTATCTCAGCTTCAATACCTTCGATGTTTATAATGGTGTTTTTCACCAGCTCATCGGCAAAGGCATAAAGGGGAGAAGACGAATTTACGTTTTCTGCTGAAGTAAGGGTTTGCAGAATTTCGGGGTATTCGTTCAGCATTCCGTATTCACGGAATTCGCTTTCAATTTCGGCAAATTCCAGAGAGTAAAGGCATTGAATCGCAATTTCTCTGGCTTTACGACGTTGACCCATTTTTCATCTCCGCCATTAAGTTTAACATTTCGAGGGCAGCAGCGGCAGCATTAAAGCCTTTATTACCAGCTTTGGTGCCGGCGCGTTCTATAGCCTGCTCCACACTGTCCGTAGTTAAAACACCATAGATAACTGGTTTGCGGGTGCTGAGGCTAACCTGGGCTATGCCTTTGGTTACTTCTGCACTTACATACTCAAAATGTGGTGTAGCTCCTCTGATAACCGCACCCAGGCAGATTACAGCATCAATATCGGGATTCACTGCTGCTTCTTGGGCGATTAGGGGTATCTCGAATGCACCGGGAACCCAAATTACCCTGATATCTTCGCTACGAACTTCATGACGCAGCAAACAATCTATGGCTCCATCTAACAGTTTACTGCCGATGAACTCGTTAAAACGGCTAACAACCAGGGCAATCCTGAATCCCCTGGATACCAGTTTTCCTTCTATTACTCGCATTTGTAGCTCCTTCATGCGTGTATTTCTTCTCTGAAATGCCATTATTTATACACTGGTAATTAGTTCAAGTAAAATCTTTGGGGAGGTAGCGTAGCCGGAGGA
>JAQVMI010000379.1 GCA_028703735.1 Candidatus Cloacimonadota bacterium
TGTAAGCCTCACTCGCCTGCATATATAGCGCATTGAGGTTATTATTTATCTCCCGCATCCTGAGGTGGTTTTCCGCCAGCTTGGGATAGGTAAAGATACGGCAGTGGCATAGCTTATAGTTAAAATAGCTGCAATACACCACATTACCCAGTTTGCCAGAGTAACCGCGCAGGTTGAATTTATGCTCTACTTTCATGATTAACCTCGTTTAGACAACATGGATAATTCAATATAATCCCAGTTAATCCACTGTTGAACATTGCAGTTACAAACATACCGCTTCAGTATCATGCATCCAATTTATGATTGCTATATAGATGGTTTCCTGCCATTTGTTAATCTTAGATTCTAATCCAAGATTGATTATGCTGCACAGTATATTATCTGACCAAGATGTAGTTAATGCGTATCGCCCTTGCTTGATACTATCAGATCGGCAAGGGTAAAGAAGTGCGTTCTTTGATGAGAAGAAGAACTGTGAGTAGGCAAAAAGCTGCTGTAAATCAGAGGATGAAGGTCCTATGTTAGAGACGTCTTTCCATTTAGTGTCCAGAACAAATCTACGATCATCGTTTTTACTTTCGATAAGAATGTCAGGACGTAAAGTCCTCCAGTAATTACTGGCTCTCCAAAATGGAGTTGAAGTCTGAGCGCGGACGTTGTAGGGTGCTAAATGTGTTCGAAACAGCTTTCTAAGGCTATGGTATACGAAGCTTTCCCACAGCAAATTCATATCGAACATCAAGGCTAATACGTGATTGTTACCTGACGCTAAATCCGGATGAAAACTAAGTAGAAGCAATCTTGCAATCTCAATCGCAGCCCGGTATGATTCAGTCTTTCTGGAATAGATCAGATTGTTGAAAGTCTGCTCTGATATCCTTACTGGTGTTATCTCTGGGAAGTTCAGATTGAGAGCTCCAATACGATTGTGAAGATCGGTGTTCTGAGAAAGAATCCTGATTAGATCGATAGTCTGCCGGATAATTGTGTGCCAGATGTGGTCATAGTCATAAACGCTGGTTTTGGTATAGAATCTTTCCTTGTGAACAAGGTTTTTTGCGATGTGACCGGGAAAGTCTAATGATCCTTTCAAGGCAGTATGGTTTAGCGTTTGCTTGCGGTATTGCTTTACAAGACCAGTCCGTACCAGATACTCAACCTCTGTAATAAAGATATCGAAATACAGTTCCAGGATTGAGTTTGGTTTGATGGTTAGCATCCCCTTACTTGGCGCAGATACCCGAAACATACCAACCTCTTTTAACATTCCGATTAAGCGATCCCTCCAAGTATTGATATCATCGTTGCTCTTATCGAGCTTCGGCAGCACTTCAATCTGGATGCTGCCTACTTGAAGAACGCCGACATACTCACAGAATTCTACTCCATTATGGATCAGGTTGAAGTAGCGAATCTTACTTGAAGCATGGAAGCACTCCAAAGTCTCCAGCAGATTCTCTGAAAACGGCACACCGTTGTATTCGCAGCCTATTTTCAGCTTGTCATACTCAAATACACTAATCTTATTATGCTTCATCACTAATTCATTAGTGTATGCAGGGCGTTTAAGAAATCAGCATCGTTCATACTGCGAACCAGGGTATAGCAAACATGATCGTTGAAATCATCGTTGTCTGATGAAGGAAGGGCAAAAACCGACAGGCTAACCGGGGAGGACTTAACAAAGCCACTCCCCAGAACCATTTCTATCCTGCCAAAATTGCCGTAGAAGTATTCCTGTAATAATGGGATAATCTCGTTAAAGAATACAGCTTTGAGCGTGCACTCTCCCTTGGACACCTTTAGGAAATAGCTATGCCCAATGGCGTGGTCTTTATCCAGCAAGCCTTCAATCCTGAGGTTGATCTTTTCCAGAAGTGAGTTAAGACGGATACCCTCATATTCTGATCCCTTTAACAGATCATACTCTGGTGTCATTTCTCTGAAGCTGAATCTACGCCTAAGAGCTGTATCCAGTGCTTCAACGCTGCGGTCGGCGGTGTTCATGGTACCGATGATGTAAAGGTTGGCAGGAACGGAGAACTTTTCTTTGCTGTAGGGTAGCGTAACATCCAATGCTTCCGGCATTCCCGCACGTTTATCGGGTTCGATCAACGTTATGAGCTCACCAAATATCTGGGAGACGTTACCACGGTTGATCTCGTCAATAATAAGGACATAGTTATTTGCAGCACATCCAGTAAAGGTTAGATTACTAGTAACTGCCTGGGAAATGCTCGGAACGTCACTTTCTTCACTAATGGCATTGGATTCTGTGACTTGTGGAACTAACTCTGCTAATTCTAACAACTTTCTTGTTATTGCCCAGTATGTTGGGTGGTTGCCAGAACCACCGTTCATGCCTTTAATCAAATCACCGACTTTAGTGACGCTCAAGTTGTTTATATCTCTGGTTTTCATAAAGAGTAGCTTCAGGATATCAATCGGAACCCAATATGGCGGTTTATCAGCATTAAGTCTTTTTATTTTTATTCTGCCATCATTAGAAAGCTCTATTGCGTTATGTATTGCTCCTTCCATAGTTTCAAAACTGTATTTTCCATATTGACTGAGGCTTTTTTTAATTTCCCCCAGCAGCACATCGTAAACATCCTTAAACAAATCTTCTCTGCTGACAGGTTGTGATGTGTTTCCGCCAGCAATTGAATCAGGTGTTGGTAAAATACTATCATCTACTCCATTATTTTGAACTTGCTTTGGGAACAAATTGTTGGCTACTTGATCAAGTGTTGATAAGATTGCAATATAAGTAGGTCCATTGCTCGCTCCTTGACTTAGAACATTCCTCAGGTAATCATCATGATCTTTGATAGTGAGATTATCTATATCGCGAAAATGAAGATACAGTGTTTTTAACTTGTCTCGGTCTACAATGTAGGAACTCATACTTGGCGCATTCTGGCGATTGATTTCTATGTTGTTGTTTGGGAGGACAGAAGTCGCGCAATGTTTTGCTCCTCGTTTGGTTGTAAAACA
>JAQVMI010000380.1 GCA_028703735.1 Candidatus Cloacimonadota bacterium
CTGTTCCACCAAATCTGCGGGTTGCGGAAGAATCCACCTGAGAGAATGCTTTGAAGATCACTCTTTGTTGATTGCTGGACATTCCTATTCCCGTATCACGAACGCTGAATTGCAAAATGGCTTGCTCATCCTTTCGGTTTTTGCAGCTAACCTTCAGTTCAACCTCACCTTTTTCGGTGAATTTTTCTGCATTGCTTAGCAGGTTTACCAAGATTTGGCTAAGGCGCAAAGGATCCACAAGAGCATAGCGGGGTAAATCTGGAGGAATATCCAGCAGTAGCTCTAAGCCTTTTTGCGATATTTTAACCTTAACTATATCTGCTGCTCTTTCCACTACTTCAATAATATCTGCACGAATTGGATCCAGTTCCAGTTTTCCTGCCTCTATTTTGGAGAAATCCAGGATGTCATTTATAATTCCCAGCAAATTATAGCTGGAGGTAACCACGTTTTGAGCATATTGCTCCTGATGTGGATTTAGCTCTGTATTTAGCAGTAATTCTGTAAAACCGATAACCCCATTTAGGGGAGTGCGGATTTCATGGCTCATATTTGCCAGAAATTCGCTTTTTGCCTTGCTGGCAGCTTCTGCATTGTTTTTCTCTGCGGTAAGGTTTTTTTCCAGAGCAATGCGATTACCTACGTTTACCAATAACTGGGCGAATAGTTTCAGTAATATCTGTTCTTTATCGGAATAGCTATGATATCTCGTTACAGAATCCAATCCCACAAACCCCATGCAGATATTATCATTCATTAGTGGAAGGGTTATAAGGCTCTTTATTTCCTGAGGTTCCAAGATCTGCCTTAAACCATCCTCGGGTGAAAGCTTTTGCACATCCTCGATATACATATAATTCCCTGCTTTATGTGTGTCCACCCAATAGGGGATCATAGTAAGAGGAACTCCTTGCAGAGCACTAATCTGAGGGCTTATTCCTGGCGCACACCATTCAAAGGTATTATTACAAACATTTTGCACCCAATCGTAATCGAAAATATAGGCTCTATCAACTCCAAAGAACTCCCCAACCATTCTTAAAGCTCTATTCAGCACTATTGCCAAACTATTGGAATCGGTTCGGATAAAATCGGTGGAAATATCCACGATCATCTTTTGAAAACTGCTCTGTTTCAGCAGGGTAAATTCCGCGGCTTTGATGTTCTTGGTTATACCCCAAACGGTTACACTAAAGTGTTTTAGGAGAGAGCTGGTTACCTGAATGAGCATCCATTTACCCGCGGGTACATAGTAGTATTCGAAGGCGTGATTTCCGGCAGAATAGCATAGTTTCTTCAGGCTTTCCAGCGTTTTATCATTGTGTATCATGCCGTCTGCAATTACTGCTTTAGCTGTTTGATTCACAATCATCGATTCCCGAGATGCAAAAATCCTGGTAAAGGCTTTATTTACTTCCAAAAACTTGAAGTCTTTGGCTTTGCCAGCCTCATCTTCAATCAATACGCAATATGCATAACCAAATTGAGCCCGGGTTATCAGATCTTCGTATCGCCTGTTGTCCATTCCTAATCCTTGATAAAGATTACTTCTTGGGCAAAACCAAGCTTAACAGTTGTAATATAAATTGTGAACTGCCGAATCGCAATTCCATTATTCATAGCAGCATAGGTTGCAAAACTTGTTATAGCCAAGTTACTTCCAGGTATCCAATATCGTTTGGGTATGTTTGCGCCAACTGAAGCTAAGCAATCGCTCTTTCCCTTTTTTTACCATATCAGCCTGTAAATCTGCATCTTTCAAGACAGTAAGTATTGCCTGGGCAATAGATTGGGGATTATCTGGCTTGAAGGTAAGCACTGCAGGATATCCAATTTCTGGAAGAGAGGAAGAATCGGAGCAAACCACTGGTATTCCAGCAGCAAATGCTTCTAACAAGGGAATCCCAAAGCCTTCGTAAAAAGAGGGGAACACATAAAGTGAGGCATTTTGATACAAAGCTCCCAAATAGCTATTGGGAACGAAACCGGGAAAGTGAATTTTGGCACTATCTGCCATTTTTTTGGCATAGCTCATCACAATTTCACCACCATTCCACAATCCACCGGCACACACCAAGTCGTAATTGTTTTTTATTTCCTGCGGCAGTAATTCATAAGCCTTTAGCAAGTTCAGATGGTTCTTTCCGGGGTGTTCTATTCTGGCAATATACAAAAGATACTTTTTATGCAGGGAAAACCGTTTCATAAGCTCTGGCAGGGACACTTCAGAGCTAATTTTATCGGGATCGTAGCCATTGTAATTTACCTCAATCTGAGCTGAGGGAATATGGTAGAATCGCACAATATCTTCTTTTGTGTTTTGGCTTATGGCATATATTTTGGGGGCTTTTTTTAGATAGTGTGGAATGATGCGCTTAATATAGAACATCCTGAAAGCATCGTATTTGGCGGGGACATGAAATTGCGAGAGATCATGAAAGGTTACCACGGTTTTTGCAGGATAAATTGCCAGTAAACGTCGGTTTCCAGCTGGCAGAAATACCAGATCGTAGCGTTTTAACAATAGCAGAACCGGCAGCAGATACAAATGCCACAGCATGGAAAGCACGGGACGTTTCAACCATTCTGCCACATAAAGATAGTTTAGCCTGGGGCTTTTAAGCGGGAATATACTGGCATCCGAGGGATGGATTAGCAAAGTCACCTGGTTATTGTGAAGCATTTCTTTGGTGGTGGATACAATGTAATCCGATATTCCAGATTTTCCTTCATCGAAGGCAAGGCAGCTTACCAGGATTTTCACTTGCCAACCTTTGCCAAGCTATTTAACCTTCCTTTGTAGGCAAAGTAGCGTTGTGCCAGCCGATAAACAGGTGCCAGGGGAATCCATTGATAGTATTTATGTTTGATAAGATACTTCCAGTCCCTGATGCTTTCTGCTCCAGAGGCTAAAACTACAGTGCGCATAAAAGAAAGCTCTTCCGGATGATCTCGGTAATAGCTGCGATATATTTCTGCTTCCGCTGTGCCTTCTCCCAGATATCGTTTTTTTATTTGGGG
>JAQVMI010000381.1 GCA_028703735.1 Candidatus Cloacimonadota bacterium
CCAGATGTTTCTGCGTTTAGCTTGCCTTCCAGGCTAAGCCCATCTGCGCTGGTTCGATATTCGAATGCTACACCATCTGCCGAGGTGGTTTGCCAGGCAGATTGAGCCAAAAGTGTGCTGCTTAAGCCTGCCAGCAAGAAGAGAATAATTATTATCTGTTTCATTGTTCAGTACTCCTATTATTTTGCTATGATATGGATAGTGTAGCAGGATTACTAAGTTTGGCAAACAGAATTTTTAGGGGCTTATAGCCTACCCCCTATAGAACACCTCAATCTATAGCTTTTTGGGTGCTTTGTGAAGAGCTTACCCTTTTTAAAATCATGAAAACGAAGGTGAAGGAGAATACCGTGGTAATGGCATCGGCTACCGGAAGAGCAAAAACCAAACCCTGGAACCCGTAGTAACGGTTAAGTGCTATAATCAAAGGGATATACACAATCCCCTGACGTGACAAGGCAACTATCAAGGCAGGAAGAGCCTTACCCATAGCCTGCAAAGTTACCATCAAAATCATCCCTATCGCAGCGAAGGGTATAGCAAATACATAGGCATCCAGAATAACGGTTCCGATATCCATAATCACAGTATCCTTTATAAATACAGAGATTAGGGCACGAGGTATAAGAGCAAACAAGATGGTGAACAGCACAGCTAACAACAGATTTATGGTAATGGATGTGCGGATGGCTTGTTTCATGCGGGTATAGTTATGCGCTCCGAAATTGAACCCGATTAGGGATTGCACACCAATGGATATGCCAATAAACACAAAGATGGGTATGGAGAAAACTCGGGAGGCTACTCCCAAAGCGGCAATATGGCTATCTCCATAAACAGAAGCAAGCTTGAAGCTTAGGGTGTTGCCAATGCTCATCATTATCTGTCCCAGGGAAGCGGGAATTCCAATGAACAATATTTCTTTGTAACACTGCCACCGCAGGTGTAGATATTTGCGTGATGGTGCTGCCACGCTCTTTTTTTGGAAGTAGTAATTCAGGTAATACAGGGTTCCCAGTGCTTGCCCAATCACCGTAGCAACCGCAGCTCCCGTTACACCCATATTGAATACAAAGATAAACAGCGGATCCAGAATTATATTAGCTCCTGTGCCGATAAACAAGCCATTCATTGCTTCCCTGGCAGCACCCTCTGCCCGGATTAGCTGAACCAAAGTGAAGCTTAACAAAGTAAATGGGCTGCCAATTAGGATAACTCTCATGTATTGAGCAGTAGGCTCCCAGGTTTGTGCGCTTGCCCCCACTGCAATCAAGATTTTGGGGATTAGCAATATTCCAATTGCCCCCAGGATTACAGACATAATTGCAGAACTAAAGATGGCAGTGGAAGTGGTTTCTTTGGCAGCTTCGTAATCTCTTTTACCCAATAACCGGGAAAGATAGCTGCCGCCACCCATTCCAAATATTCCGGCAATTGCCATTTGAAAAATGAATAGTGGCAAAGCCATAGTGACCGCTGCCACAGGGATAGGATCGTTTAGCTTGCCAATAAAAAAAGTATCTGTAAGGTTGTATAAGATGTTTACCAACATGCTTAGAACACTGGGGAGTGCTAAATGAAGAATCGCCTTTGTTACTGGCATTTTTTCCAGTATTTCTATTTTGCTGTTTTTCATAGTGCTAATATTATTTCCATGGGGGTTACGCTTTTAAGATTACCTGTTTTTGTCAAGACTGATGAGCAAATAATGCTGTTACCAGAATGACACAGCATAATCGTACTTTCACACGCCTCGTGTGAAGACAGCCGAGGGCGGCTGTCATTACGAGTGGGGATTATTTTACGAGGATTAAAGGAAAAAGAGGATTAAAGGATTTCCATTATAGATAATTCATATTTAATCATGTAGAATGATGTATATGTTTTGATAAATCCTCCAAATCCTGATATCCTTAAATCCTTGTTTCTACAATTATCACACCTCAGACAATAGCATTTCGCAACTTCAGTGATTCTCTCAAAGGCTAAGAGACAGGAATTCAACTCAATGTCTTTTCTGCGAAGGAGATTGTACTTAAAAGGATTCCAGATCGTGTCTGGAATGACAATAGATCCAAATTGTCATGAAAGAGAGCTTGCTTTTTGCGGAGGATCGGAATCCTCCGGCTACGCTGGAAGCCTCCAAACAAAAAACCGGCTTCAGCGAAGCCGGTTTTCATATTATCGAGTTTGGTTATTTTTTACATTACTTCGCTAATGATTTTGTTCATCATAGCTTTTGTTTCGGCTACCTTCATATAGGACAAGGGGAAGCCAAAGGTGTAGGTTTTGGAATTGTTAGAATTGACTCTGCGAATCCCAACAGATTGGTTATTCAAGAGGTTGAATTGTGCTTGTGAGGGAGGTGAAACACTATAATCAGTTGGTTTACACCCAAGACTGTATATAGTTTCCCCAAAGGTGGTGGGGAAATATGCTACAGCAGACAAGCCATGACGTATATTTGCTAAGGTAAAGAAACTGGCATTTTCTCCTGTGCCAAATTGCAGATTCACATCACTATAGCCAGTAACAGCAGCAATGGCTTTTTGGAAGTAATAATTAGTATTCAGGTTTTCACTAACTCTGCCAACTCCCGGAGCAGAATTTATGCCCAAGTAGTTTAGGAAAGTATATCTGGAACCGAATTCGGAAACATCTTCCAATAGCGAAGCAAGCTGATAGGAGTGTGAGATCACCAGGTTCCCCCCCCTCAGCAAATAGAGAGCAAGTCCATCAATATCGTATTGCAGGTTTCCTTTTGCGGAGATATTATCGCTATGGTAAATCACCAATTTATACTTTTGCAGATCGCTGTAGGCATAATGGCGAAAACGTGCATCACTTAATGTGTTACCTGGATCACTCAATGCAGTGCGTTTTATAAAGGTTTTGCTACCACTATAATCCGATAGAATATCTTGGTAGAACTGTTCAACCGTTGCATCTGGCGAATAACTCTGGTTGTGTTTATCGTCGTCAATAATCAGTATTCCATCACGATTCGCCGGTGG
>JAQVMI010000382.1 GCA_028703735.1 Candidatus Cloacimonadota bacterium
TGAAGCTGTAAGTGTTCTGCATTTGAACCTGATTACCGCTTTTTTCGGTGATTATCGGGCTTATTAAGATATTACGCGGGTGTATCATGAGCTGAATACCTCCTCCACTTTTTTCAGAGCTTCTCCGGTCATAACGATATAGCTGCTTTTCAGAACTTCGTAGGCGAAGAGGCTGTCTGCTCTATCTGTCATCACATCCGGAAGATTGGTAAAGCTTTTCACTGTGGGAAGATGGTGTCCATCGGTAACCACAAGCTTGCGTCCCATTTCGGGAGCAATTTTGCCCAATAACTCTCTGGCAAACTTGGTATCCGGCTTATCCATCTGTAAACCTTCTACAATGTAGATTCTACCTTCTCTGGCGCGATCTGTAAGTGCTACTTTTAAAGCCATGCGTTTTTTAGTGCGCGGAATGGTGCGATACCAATCCTTAGGATAGATAGCGAAGGCTTTTCCGCCATGCACTCTGATGGGTGAACGGCGTGTTCCCACACGAGCATTACCTGTGCCCTTCTGTTTGAAGAGCTTTCGCGTGCTGCCTGCTGTCATGGAGCGATTCTTCTTTTGCACAGTACCCTGGCGTTGATTGGCAAGGTACATGGTGATCACTTCATGCAGAAGCACTTTGGGGCTATTTACGTCAACGTCAAAAACGTTTTCGGGAAGATTAACTTCTCCGATTAGTTCGCCGTTGGCATTATACTTTTTTGCTGTAACCATTATCACTCCACCTATTGTTCCTTATGAATCAGAACCAGAGAATTGCGGTGACCAGGCACTGCACCTTTGATCATGATCAAGCCGTTTTCGGCATCTACTTTTACCACAGTGAGGTGACGCACTGTGATTCTGGCGTTACCATGCTGTCCAGCCATTTTCACACCCTTAAATACGCGTGAAGGCTGAGCGCATTGACCAATTGAACCACCACCGCGGAAGGATTCGTGGCTACCGTGAGAAGAGATGAAGCCTGCAAATCCATGACGCTTAACCACACCGGTGAATCCACGTCCTTTGGATTTTGCAGAAACGCTTACCGTCTCATATTCGCCAAACAAATCGGCTTTCAGTTCGTCGCCAATATTTATCTGATCGATATCTTGTCCGTAAGAGGGACGAAACTCTCTCACGAAACGGTATAAGCCACTGTTATACTTTTTGAAATGACCTTGAAGTGGTTTGGTAACCTTACGCTCGGGAATTTCTTCGTAACCAAGCTGTATTGCCACATAACCATTTTCACTTTCGGTGCGTTTGCAGATAACTTTGCAGGGACCGGCTTTGATAACCGTAACGGGGATAACTTTGCCGTTCGCATCAAATATCTGTGTCATACCTATTTTTTTTCCGATTAATCCGATCATGCTTAGCTCCTTGTGTTCGCCTTGATTTCTACGTGAACACCAGCGGGAAGACTTAGCTTTTTAAGGGCATTAGTCGTTTGCTGGGTGGGATTCACGATGTCTATCAAACGCTTATGAACCAGCATCTGAAATTGATCCTGACTTTTCTTGTCCGCATGAGGCGAACGCAAAATCGTATATACCGAGCGGTCTGTGGGTAATGGTATGGGACCAACTACTTTAGCTCCGGTATTACGGGTAGATTTTACGATCTCCGCAACAGATTGATCCAAGAGACGATGATCGTAAGCTTTCAGTTTGATCCGGATACGATTGTCCTGTTTACTCACTGGAACCTCCATTTGTATTAACAAAAAGCACACCTGTACGGCAACAAAAGCTGCACGCAGCTCCGCTATCATGGCAGGAATACTTTCTGCTGTAGGTTGGTTGAAGTTTGTGGGCTTGGTTACATCCCAAGCCACAGCGATACTCGTGTAGAGTATCCCGGTTAAAGGATAACATTGTTCCTCCTAAAGAACTATAAGCTCCTGCAAAATATGGAGCTTGTGCTATACGTGCGAAACGTATTTACATCGTTGGGTCATAAGAATTTAGCTCCCCGTTTTTGTCAAATGGTTTTTTGCTGTTTCAGCATTTCTTTCGCTTCGGGAGATCAGCACCCTTGGCTTTTCATGTAAAAACCCGTAATGTGCAGATTGTTGACAAAGCTCTTGTCAAAAGAATGGACAGTATGGACTAAATGGACACCATGGACTTTGTAAAAGGTTACAACACTATGCACATGTCCATAGTGTCCATTTAGTCCATGCAGTCCAATCTATACTTTAAAACCACAACACCCCTGGTAGGTTGCCGTCTATTATTTTCCACAACTACTTGCTTTCTTTTTTGATTGTTTGCGTTGACATTACATAGCTTGGAATTTATCTTGTATTCAGAATAATTATTAGAGGTGGATTATGTCCTGGAAGTCATTGCTCTTAATTTTATTGATCATAGGTGTAGGCGGATGGTTCGTACTATTTGGACCTGGCAGTTGTGAACTCTTTTCTGATGCTAAGACAAAGGGAGCTACAGTTGATATACTTCCCTGGATGCAGAAAAATATCAGTTCCGACTGGTTGGATGAGCAACCCCAAGCTGAAGAGCTAACGGTGATAAAAGTCAAGATCAAGAAGATTACCCCTACAGATGAGCGATTTGTTGAAGATGCTGATGTTCTGATACTTGGAAACTATACTCTTAAAGGTGAGAGCAAAACAATATCCTTTAAGCAAAGAGCTATCGTCCGTATCGACCGCAGAAATGATCCATATCAATTCACTTTGGTGGATTAAAAATTGTGTCATTTGTTATGCCAGGTATCGGAATTACAAAGGGAATATTGTTGTGTGCCACAATTTGTATTGACATAGACAAATAGTTCTTTTAAGCTGTTTTTTATTAATTAAATGAAACTGCATTCATAATATTGCGGTTTGTTTAGGAGGAAGACATGACCGAAGAAAAGACCACCGAAACACAGCAAAGCATCCCATCGGTAAGCTGGGCATGGTTTTATAGCGGTGCGGTTGATTTACTTGCTAGTGCAGTTCTTGTTGGCATAGGATTGGCGTACAGCTTCCTACGCCGAGACCAGAACAG
>JAQVMI010000383.1 GCA_028703735.1 Candidatus Cloacimonadota bacterium
GTTAACAAACGGGAAAGCTTCCTTGATTCGTACAAGGCTTCCACTAAGGAAGGGCTTAAGCTTGTTACAGCTTTTTCCATTGTTTCTGCTGAAGCAAACAGTGCATCAACTTCTTCGTAGGCAAGCCTGGCATCACTGCAGATAACACTTTCGTAAATGGTTTGAGCGATAACCTTACCCTTCTTGTTAAATTCTGTTTCTACTGTCATGCAAAGCTTGTCTTCTTGAGGGCGTAAGCTGCAAATCCCATTCGACAAACGCTCTGGTAGCATGGGAATAACCTTCTTGGGGAAGTAAAAACTATTTCCTCTTTTTGCTGCTTCAGTGAATATGTCTCCCCCTATGGGTAAATAGTGTGCTACGTCAGCTATATGAACAAACAAACGCCAACCATTATCAATTGTCTCTATGGATATAGCATCATCAAAATCTTTGGCAGATGCTGGATCAATTGTGAAGGTGAATTTGTCTCTAAGATCAAATCTTTTGTTTAGCACACTTGGGCTAATGACATCACTTAATTTATTGGCTGCTTCCAAAACGTTATCGGGAAAATCGAGCGGTAAATTGTACTGACGGATCACTGAGATCAATTCAACCTGAGGATCTCCAGATTTCCCTAAGACTTCGGTTACCTTGCCAATAGGTGCTTTGCCAGATATAGGATTACCCCAGTTTAGAACAGTAAGTATGACCTTTTCTCCTTCTATCGCCCCCATGGTGTCCGTAACTTCGAACCAGTTATGAATTTTCGGATTACTACATACAAATGTCCAACGGGTTCCCATTTTCACCAAATCTCCAGCCAGATTTTCAGAGAAGCGTTTAACTATCTTGCGAATAATACCATATTCTTGATTGCCTCTGCGAACCTTTGTTTCTATGGCTACTACATCATTGTGATATGCATTAAGCGTATCCTCTGCACCAATAAAATAGTCTTTCTCGGCACCTCGTACAAAAGCAAAGGAAAAGTTTCTGGACAGAGGTGTGGCATCAAATACTCCCTCTATCAAATTTGGATTTATAGAAGTAGGGGAGGGGCGAAAAGCTGTTCTGGCGTTGCGAGTCGAATTCTGAAATTGAACAGATTTAGTCTGATTTACAAGCTGGTATTTCTTCCGTTCCTTTCGTAGGGTTCCGCTATTTAACAATTCAGCTAATGCATCACTTAATAAACCTTTCTCTTTCTTGCTTAATTGCAGTACGTTAAATAATTCATTGTAAGACAGATTAACTGATGAGTTCAGAGCATAATAATCTCTGATTTTTTTCGTTACGGAGTTATCTTTCATTTGTTTCTCTTTTCTAAAACTTCTTGCCTATTTTTTGGCTAAGGATGCCATCCAGTTCTTCTGCTTCCTTCTTACTCTGGGAAAATCGGAATGACTGCCCTCTGAAAGCATCCAGACGGCGAGGCATTTTGAAGGTGCTTAGCATTATTCCACGTTTGTCTTGGTAGTAGCATCCAAAATCACTATAAGGGCGGTCTATCTTGATAAACAAATATCGCACCACGAATCTATCTTCATAAAGCTCATAAACTGTTAAAATGAAATAAGGTAGAAGATTGACAATAATGAGTAGCATTCCCAGATAATAATAAAACGGCTGAGCCCATGATAGCACGGTTATACGATAAAGTAGTACAGCTAATAATATCAGAAATGAGCATAATGCAGCCGATGTAAGAGGACGCTCCACAAGAGGCCAGGATTTCCAGGATAGCAAGGGTTTAAGCGACATTCTGTACAATCTCCCTGGTCTTTTCTATTTCTTCTTTTATTATTAATACTAATGGGAAGCTCTTGGAGGTGGAGAATTTGGAACCTAAGGTATTTGCCTCACGCTGCATCTCTTGAACTATGAAGTTTAACGTTTTACCAATGTCACCCTTTTCTTGCAGGCTGTTTAAAAAAGTTACCTGATGCGCTCTTAAACGACTAAGCTCCTCGCCAATATCGTATTTATCTACATATATGGCAAGCTCTTGTACAATCCTCTGCTCCAAGCTATCCAGTTTATGTAGCCCGACTAACTCTTCCACTCGCTTCAACATATTGTTATAGAGTTCATCTTTGAAAGGTTTACTTAATGCCTCAATGCCATCAATTGCTTGGTCTATAATGCCCATAGAAGTTGCTAGCACCTTTTTGGTCTGTTCCGCTTCCACTTCCATGGAACGTATTGTATTCTCTATTGCGAGACGTAAAGCTTCTTCAAGTATGGAGCTAAGCTGCGTATCCTCATTAAGACTATTGGTTTTCTCTATCACGCCTGGTTCCTGCAAAAGGAACTCCAATGACACATTGGCATCTTGATTCAATATCCTGGCAGCAGCATCGGTTAGTTCCTTATATTTCAATAACTTCACTTCGTCCAACCTTAAAGCTGGCTCTCTATTATCACTGAAGTTTATTCTTACCTCCACTGCACCTCTGCTTATTGCATGGGGAAGCACTTTACGAATCACAACCTCATAAAAGTTTAATTCCCTGGGGAGATATAGCCGTAAATCAAGATAGCGGGAGTTTACAGATTTAATCTCGAACTCCACGTTTATTCCATCGCGACTTACTCGTGCACTACCATAACCAGTCATGCTTTTCATATTTCAAATCCTTTATTTTGTATGTAATCTATAAACCCGTGGCAGTCTCTTGATTTACTAAAATCAAAAAAACCAATGGGGTGGAGGTGCTTACCAGCCATAACTTTAACAGCAGAATATGCAGGTTTACATAACATGACTTAACCCAACACTGTATGTTGCTATTTACAGATAAGGGTGCCGGCACTTGCATCTATTACCTCTGCCATTTTCAACTTTCCAATGTCAGTTTCATTACCGCTTAAAACAGCAATTTTATAATCTCTGGTTTTCCCTGAAACCTGTGCGGAGCTTTTTTTACTAAAGTCCTCCACATATACCTGTACCATGTTGCCAATTTGCGCTCTGAATTTCTTAAGGGTGATGCCACGTTGAAGCTCGATCATAGATTGAAGCCTCG
>JAQVMI010000384.1 GCA_028703735.1 Candidatus Cloacimonadota bacterium
GAGTATAATTTGAAAATCACTAACGAAGCAGATTTGTTTTTTGCCACGCAACTTATAGAAAAGAATATGATATAAATAGAGGATTTAATGCAAGCAACTAATAATAAAACCGGATTAACCAATAATTTGCAGAATAAGAGCTTAAGTAAAAATAGCTTACTTATCAATTTGCTAATAAAGGTCTCCAATCTGAAGCTGAATTTGCCAATTCCTGTTTTTGGGCTTGGCTGTGGAGTTTTGGGAATGGCATTACCCCAGGTTTCGTTAAACTTGGGGCAGTATGCTTCCAAGCTGCTAAGGGCTTTGGAATATCGTGGTTATGATAGCACGGGTGCAGCCTTTCAAGGCGATTCCGACCATATAACCCTGCTAAAGGATGTGGGAGCTCCCAGCACATTGGTGAAAACTTTGGGGATAGAGAAGCAAGCTGGTAAAATATTCTGCGGACAGGTTCGTTGGGCTACTTTTGGCTTTGTGAACAAGCTGAATGCACAACCACATGAGGTTTTTTGCAAGCGTCATATTTACGGGGCGCATAATGGCAATATCACAAACACCCGCGAGCTTAAACAGTTTTTAAGCAAAGAGGGGCACACCGTGCTTAGTGATAACGATGGCGAAATGCTGGTTCACAGTGTGGAGCACTATTTTGACATTACAATGAACCAAGCAGGAAATCCTACCGATTCCGAGCTTCGCAAAGCTTGCATGCGTCAGGCAATTATTAATACTGCTGATAAGCTGATTGGCAGCTATGCAGCAGTTATTGTGGATCCTGTAACAGAAACTTCCTGGGCTATTAAAGCGGGAAGTAGCCTCTATTTTGGGATAGGTGAGATAGAAAACCAGCCCTTCAGCCTTGCATCTTCCGATCTTACTGCCGTTTTGCGTTTCACTAAAATGTTAGTTAACCTGCGCGAGGGTGAATTTGTGGAATACACTGCAAACGCATATCAGGTTTATGCTCAGAAGGAGCTGAAATTCAAGCGTTTGAATCAGGAAAATGAGATTTGGCACACTGGTGATAAAATTCCCACCAAACCTGTTTATTCTAAGCTGCGGGCAGAAGATGTGGAGTTGCTTCCAGAATTTGAATACTTCATGGAGCAAGAAATCTATGCTCAAAGTGAATCCACCGGAAAGCTGATCAAGCTTTTCCAGGGAGGTTCCAATACCGGTAAACGCATGTTAAGGCTTATGGAGGAAGTGGGGGTAAAAGAATACCTCTGTAACGAGATGCTGGCAATTTTAGCAGCCAGTTCTTTGGAGGAACGCAAAAGTTTGTTTGCAGGCTTATGCAGCTCCGAAACTGCAGAAAAGTTCTTTGAAAGTGCCAAAAATGCTTACCATGAAATCTTCGATGTGGCAGTTAAGGAAGCTTTTGACAAGAAATACTTCTTTTCTAACGAGAAAAACATTTTCCTGGAACTGATGAATGGAGAGTTTGATTTAAAAAAGCTAAGCCTTGCCAAGGCAATGGATTCTATCTCCGAAGAAATCAGCGTTGCAGAATTTGAACACAGCGTGAAAGACTTCCTGGATTTAGCCAAAAACACTATTGCCAATAACAGAAATGCCTACACCATTGCCTGTGGAACCTCGTTTCATGCCACCAAAATAGCTGCTCTCTTCTTCAATCAAATTGCCAGTATGGAAATTATCCCCATTCTGCCGGGTGATTTTAGAGGAGAATACTCTAACTGCATAAAGAATAATGATCTTATCATCGGCGTGTCCCAATCTGGTGAAACCAAGGATCTGATAGATATATTTAACGACATAGATTCTGCCGATCTCAATGTGAGAAAGGTAGTTTTGGTTAATAACATGAATTCCACCCTGGGACAGGAAAAAAGCGACGTAGCTATTCCAATTCTTTGTGGACCAGAAATTGCCGTTCCTGCCACTAAGAGCTTTATGAACCAAATTACCTTGTTTTACTATCTGGCGATTAGAACCGCAGAAATGAAGCTGTACGAACTTGATACCCAGCTTTCGCAAGAAACCAGAAAAGCCCGTGCTGATGAAATTGCCCGACGCTATCAATCCCTGGGAAACATCCCTTCCCTGCTAAGAGAAACTGTGCAAAACACAGATGATTTAATTGATTCCATGGCTGCAAAGATTTACATGGAACCATCCATTCACATCTTAGCCACCAAGATCAGCGGAGTTGCCATGGAAGGTGCTTTGAAGATAAGGGAAACCGTGTTAAACCACACAGAGGGCAGGGAAGCCTCCGAATTTAAACATGGTCCCAATACCATTTTGGGTAAGAACACCGTGTTTTGCGTAAAGCATGTGCGTAGTTTTGTACGTTCTTTCAGCGATCTTGTGGATAAAGCTGATAGTTTGGGCACAGCTCGCGGGCTTAGCCACATAGAAACCAAGGAAATTTTCAAAGCTTTGGGAGATTATGTTTTCACAAACAATGTTCCCTTCAACCTTTCACCGGAGGGTAGCGCGTTATTCAAGGAAACCGTGAAGGATGTGTATTTCTTTGAGCCGCTTTATAGAAACTATCCCCTTATCTACGTTACTGGACCAGAAGAACGCGATGTAAATTTAACCATCTCGCAGATAAACACCCACAAAATAAGGGGTGCAAATACCTATGTGATTGCAGAAGAAAACGATAACCTGCAAAAGAATGCCTCTTCCAATCCCAATGAAGGCGGCAATTATGGCTGGTCATACATTATGCTTCCCAAAACAGGGGATAGCTTAATGACCTGTTTCTCCGCCACAATTGTTCTGCAACTTTTGGCACTCCGCATGAGTATCCGCAAGCTTAAAAAGCTGGATAAATTGGGAGTTCGGGATCATGGGGTTCATCCCGATGTTCCAAAGAATGTCTCCAAATCTATAACTGTGGATTAAAGATGCTGCGAATTGGCAGTGGTTACGATGTTCATCGGCTTGTGCAGGGCAGAGCTCTTGTTTTGGGGGGAGTGCATATTCCCTTCCAATATGGGCTTTTGGGGCATTCGGATGCAGATGTA
>JAQVMI010000385.1 GCA_028703735.1 Candidatus Cloacimonadota bacterium
AGAAGTGCCACTGGATATAGTTCTTAAAGAACTGGAACAAAGAGATTCTGCAGATGCAAGCAGAGCTATGGCACCCCTAAAACCGGCAGATGATTCCATAGAGATAGACACCAGTTGTTTAAGCATTGAAGAACAAGTATCCGTGCTTTACGATTATGTGATAGACCTTTTGAAAGAGACCAATTGTCTTTCTGAACAGTTTTATCATCCTGAACAATCTTGTCTTTCTGAACAATCTTGTCATTCCGGACTTGATCCGGAATCTAATAAACTGGATTCCTGTCTTCGCAGGAATGACAAAAGAATCCGTTTGGCAAAACACTCGGGATACTGTTTTGGAGTTCGCAGGGCTATCCAGCTTGCCATTGAAGCAAAAGAATCAAATAGCAAGGTTTTCAGTTTGGGAGAATTAATCCACAATCCCAAGATTGTAAGTGAACTTCAGGAAATGGGTATAGAGGTAATAAACCAAGCAGCAGGAGTATCCAATAGTACTGTTATAATCCGCTCGCATGGCATATCGAAACAGGATTTTGAGCTCTTACTGCAAAACAATAACACAATAATAGATGCAACCTGTCCATATGTGAAACGAACCCACGAGCTTATTGGCAATATGGCACAGGAAGGCTGTCCCATAATAATTCTGGGAGATGCCCATCATCCGGAAGTAATAGGTATGCTTTCTTATGGAAATAATCAAACTATCGTAATGGCACCGGATGATCCAATTCCCGCTAATCTGGGATCTAAGGTTTGTTTAATTTCTCAAACCACGCAAAAACTGGAAGATCTTCAACGCGTAATCTGCCAGCTTATACCCCAAGTTGTAGAATTCAGAATTTTTAATACTATCTGTCTGGCAACTTCGCAGCGACAAGATTCGGCAACAGAGCTTGCCAAAGATAGCGATCTGATGATAGTTGTGGGTGGCTATAACAGCTCTAATACAAGAGCTCTTGCTTCGCTCTGCCATCAGCTATGCCCTACCCATCACATAGAAAGTGAAGAAGAACTGGATAAGATAAACCTGGTAGATTACAAAAGGATAGGTATCTGCGCCGGTGCTTCTACACCCCAGGAAACAATCGTTAAAGTTTTTAACAAAATCATAGAAAAAAGTGGGGAATCGGGCATTGCAAAATGCATCGAAGACATCCCCTTGTTTAAGGAGGAATCATGTTAAACCATGATCAAAACACTGTTGAACCCGAAGTAAAAGAAGCCCAAGCCCCTGAATTGGAATCTGTTGTTACCGAAACACCAGAACCTACAGAAGCAGACGCTACACTTGAGATTGGGGAAGACGCGACGTCAAAATCAACAATTGAAGGTAATAGTATTGCAAGCGAGCCTTCAGTTGCCGCTCCCGTACCTGAATTAGCAGAATTAACGGAAAAGCCTGTTACCGAAGAAGCAGAAATGCCTTTAACGGAAGCTATTCCAGAACCAGAAAAACAAGCTGTGGTTGCAGACGAACCAAAACCCATTGTGGAAGAGCCTGTAAAACCAAAACCCGAAGCTCCCAAAAAAGAGCTTACCCCGGACGAAAAAGAGCACGAAGCCATGCTGTCTATGTATGAAGAATCGTTCTCTAATTTCAAAAAGGGTGAGATCATCGAAGGGACTATTGTGGATATTTCCGATAAGGAAGTTCGGGTGGATATCGGCTTCAAATCTGAAGGCGTGATCCCAATTTCCGAATTTGCGTACAGTGGTATGCCCGAACGCAATACCGTGATAAAAGTATTTATCAACGAGATTGAAAACGGGGAAGGTAAGCTGCTGCTTTCCAAGAAAAAAGCAGATTACAATCTTAATATTGAACGCATTAAGAAATCCTTTGAAGATGGAAGCATTCTTAGCGGAGTAATCCGCCGTCGCGTGAAAGGTGGTATGATAGTAGATATCCTTGGTATCGAAGCATTCCTTCCGGGTTCACAGATGTCCTTAAAACCAATTCCAAACTTAGACCAGTTTATCGGTAAGGAACTTAGTTTCAAGGTTGTGAATGTTGACGAAGAACACCGGAACATCATTCTTTCCCGCCGCCAGGTATTGGAAGATGAAGCCAGCTTGAAGCGTCAAGATTTGCTTGCTGAGCTGGAAATTGATACCGAACTTGATGGCGAAGTAAAAAATATAACTCAATATGGTGCCTTTATTGACTTGGGTGGCATTGATGGATTGCTCCATTTAACTGATATGTCCTGGGGCAAAATAACTCATCCCTCTGAAATGCTTCAAATCGGCGATAAAGTGAAAGTGAAAGTAATAAACTTTGATCCAGAGACTAACAAAATCTCTCTTGGATTAAAGCAGCTTGTTCCCCATCCATGGGAAACGATTGAAATTAAGTATCCGGAAGGAACCCGTATCACCGGTAAAGTGGTTAGTGTAAAATCCTTTGGTGCCTTTGTGGAAATCGAACCTGGGGTGGAAGGACTGGTGCATATCTCTGAGATGAGCTGGACAAAGAAGATTGCTGATGCCCGTAAGATTGTAAAAATTGGTGATACCATTAGTGCAATAGTTCTGGAATTGGACAAAGAAAACAAACGTATTTCTTTGGGCATGAAACAGATGGATGCAAATCCCTGGCTTACCATTGAAGATCGTTACCCCATGGGAACCATTCTTACCCGCAAAGTTAAAAGCCTTACAGCTTTTGGCGCATTTGTAGAAATTGAAGAGGGTATTGATGGCTTGGTGCATATTTCTGATATAAGCTGGACGAAGCGCATTTATCATCCCCGCGAAGTTTATCGCAAAAATCAGGATGTGGAAGCAGTAATTCTATCCATCGATCGTGCTCAGCACAGAATCGCTTTGGGTGTGAAACAGCTTATGCCAGATCCATGGGAAAGCCTGACCCACACCTTGCCGGTTAATACTGAAGTTAAAGGTAAGATCAGCAAGCTAATCCCCAAAGGTCTCTTAGTAGATGTTCCTTTAGAGAATGACGTTGTAGAAGGCTTTATCCCCATATCACATCTTGC
>JAQVMI010000386.1 GCA_028703735.1 Candidatus Cloacimonadota bacterium
CATCACCTGGGGTGGTAATGGCGGTGGACTAAGCACTAACGCTGTTAATATTGAAACCAGTGAATTGTACATTGACTATATGATCGCTGCCTTAGATGCCAAAATCAGAGTTGGTCAACAATATTGGGCAGACCATCGCAGTTTGGTATTGGACGATTATTTTTCTGGAATTATGTTCAGTAAAGACCTGGCGGGTGGTTTTAAATCTGAATTTGCTTTTATGAAGATTTTGGAAAACAACAAAAACGCAGTGGACGATTACAATGTGTTTATGGCTAATATGCAAAGTGAAACCCCCTTCCCATGGGGTGTAACGATGATGGGTGGATACCTTGCCGATAGTAACAATGGGAATGTAACCCTTATGCCATATTTTTCTATGGAATCAGGTCCCGCAAAATTGGATATTACCCCCTTTATGGACTACCAAATATATCCAGGTGACGATGAAATGGGTTTTGGTGTAGCCGCCAAAGCTGATTTGGACATGGATATCATGCAGGTTGGTGGAGATTTACTTTTTGCCACCGAAAATGGCTTAACCACCCTTAGCCCCTGGTATCAAAATGGATTGTATATTTATGGAATCGGAGCTCATCACGATGGTCTGAATCTGCATTGGAACACCCCCTATAGCGGTAACAGTGATAGTTTCCTAAGTGCTGTTGGTAAAGTCCGTGCTTCTATGGTAGAAAAAACTACCTTCTTTGCAGCAGCCGGATTAGTTTTAGATCATGGTTTCGAGGTTAATGGCGGACTTGAATATCAGGTTATCGAAGATATCATGTCCCTGGCAGGTTATGCCGCCTTGGGTTTGCATGATAGCGATGACACCTTTAACTATGCTGTGGGCACAACCTTACAGATTAATTTCAAGTAACCCAAACCCCTTATAATCATAAGCCCGGAGTTAATGCTCCGGGCTTTTTGCTTTTTACAATGTTTCTTATCTAATACTGATTCCGGGTTTCTAATTGCCTCTGCTATCTAACCCAAATCTCACTATGCAGCATCTAAAGTGCCTGCAAAGTAGCTGCAAGGATACTGGAACCAGGCTGTTAAAAGTGAGTTTGGTTCTCTTACATAACGAGTGGGTAACCTTTGTCATTCCGGACTTGATCCGGAATCTATTGGACTGGATTCCTGCCTCCGCAGGAATGACATATTTTGTCTTTCCGGACTTGATCCGGAATCCATTGGACTGGATTCCTGCCTTCGCAGAAAGGACAAGCAGAAAAACTCTTTCCACTCAAAATGAAAGAGAGCTTATTAGATTAATCTCTTAACGAACAAGGCTTATTCGCTTTGTAAGGCTTTCTGTGCCATCACTATAGCGCATAAGGTAAATACCATTGGCTACTGTCTTATTCTGGCTGTTTTTGCCATTCCAATTAGCTTCCAAAGCATTTGCTCCCTGCCCAGGATGCAACAGAATAGTTTGGATTAGCTGCCCCTTAAGGTTATAAATCTCCATTTTGGCTTTCGTAGCGGTACTTTTACTATTGTTCACCTTAATCTGCATACCTGCTTCATCCCAACGGAAGGGATTAGGATAACATTCCAGTTCTGCCCTGCTTACCAATGCAATATTGTCGTCGTTGGCTACTGTGCCGGATGTGTAAGAATATGTTACCGCATTAGAATTTGTGTTCGAGATCACGAATACTACCTTGTAAGTTCCAACTGGAAAAGAGGTTAATTGCAATTGATCCACTATCCCTCCATCAATAACCGCAGTACAGAGCCCCGCTTCATCAAATACTATGGCTGTGATATAAACAGGAGAGCTAACTTGAAAACTAACCCCAAATCCCTCCTGGGGTAACACACGCGTTAGGTAATCGGCTGCATAAGCCGAGATGCTTTGATTTGTATTATTTGGGTATTGAGTCAGGGATGTGGAGGTAAAAGTAGGTAAAGTAAGAGCTGAATAGTTATACAATCCATCAGCAATTTGAGGTTGATCAATAGCGTTTGCCACATTCCAATTGCGAAGTAACTCCCCAAGGGATAGCTGAGGATAATGCAGATTGAACTGATATTCCAGCGAAGCAATACCATTTGCAGGATCAGCCACCAAATCCCTGATTAAGCCGGTTTCGTCATGGTGTTCCTGAAGATAAGTAAAGAACAGCATCACCTTTACATAATCTGCTGTAGTCTGATTCCATGCAGTTAGGTCGTTATCTGGATTGCTGTTAAAGCCACTGATGGGATCAGGAATTCCATAAGCAACCATGGCAAGCTCGGCACAGCCTTCATCTATCCAGGTTTGCTCGTTAGGATCTTGTCCCCAGTGTATAAGGTGTTCCAGTTCATGCGCAAGAACAGACATTCTGATGGGAGCAACCGGATTTAAAGGATAGCAGGTCATATAGATCATTTCACATTCGTTGCTGTGACCGCTGGGATTCATCTGTTGTGCTTCGGCTTCGGTAACCTGATTGTAAGCACTGAAATAACCATCGAAGGTAGAACCCTGAAAAGAGCCAAGCGCAGAATAGAAAACAATCAATTTGGGATCATTATCCAATTCGTCCGGAATCGCACCGAACAACTCCACATCCATCATAATGGCACCTTGATTTGGGTTATTAGGTGTATTTTGCTCCAGGCGCACCAAAATCGTATCCACATTTGCCTGAGTCATGTGAACATTCCATTCGCTATCTGCCACGAATATATAGCTATGCTCTCCCACAGCTCTGCATGTGGCAGCAGTTTGTATCCATAAGGGCGGCATAACAGAAAGATTCCATCGCCAGAAGGTGTCAGTATCGCCAACCTGATAACTGCGGGTTGGCTGAAGCCTTTGTTCCAAATGCAGAGAAGAGTTTTTATATTGTGCTGCTTGTATCCCAATTTCTTTCTGGAATTCCTGCCAGGCAGAGTCTGTTATACCAGGCAGGGAAAGGCAATATATCGCCAAAATGATTGTTAGCCATTGTTTCATAACGTTCATACCTCTAACTATGTAATAATATTATTTGAATTTATG
>JAQVMI010000387.1 GCA_028703735.1 Candidatus Cloacimonadota bacterium
CTATTTTTTTCATTCTCTCATCAAGGCAAAAATCGCCTTTCAAGGCGATTTTCACATAAAGGTTCACTGTCTTAGCTAAGTTTCAGAGGAGGGTTTACTCGTCCTCTTCATCCTCATCATCATCTTCAAAATCTTCGTAGTCGTCCTCATCCTCATCAAAATCGAAATAATCATCATCATCAAGATAATCATCGATATCGATATCAGGATCGTAATCGGCGTCATCGTTGTAATCATCCTTAAGGTTAGCAAGCAAAGCGTCCACTTTCTCTGCGCGATCTTCAGTTTCATCGTAGAAGAAGGATAATTCTGGAATGGTTCTCATAAGTTGTGCTCCTGCAATTTGTTTTTTTAGAAAGCCGGATGTTTTTATCAGTAGTTCCCTGATTTTATCATGACTGGCGGGATTGTTATAGTGAGAAAAATACAGCTTTGCATAGCGAAGATCTTTAGAGATAATCACTTCGGAAATCTGCACCCAGTTTAGCTTGGGATCATTCAATTTTTGAGACAAGGCAATATTGAAGATTTTCTTCAATTCTTCCTGAAGTCTGGGGATGCGGAAGGATTTCATGTTAACTTCTTTGATACCTGATTTATAATGTAAGCTTCCAAAACATCGCCCTCTTTAATATCCGAGAACGTAGCCAGGGATAATCCACAATCTGTTCCAGCGCGAACTTCTTTCACGTCATCGGAGTAATGCTTTAACGAGCTTAGGCTGTCTTCAATAATCATTACATCATTACGGAAAAGCCGCATTTTACAATTACGTTGAATTATTCCACGATCCACCTGACAACCTGCAATAGTCCCAAGTTTCTTAATTTTGAAAACTTGCTTCACAGTGGCAGAGCCAATCACTTGCTCTTCGAATTCTGGTTTAAGCATACCTTCCAAGGCATTACGGATATCATCTATCGCATCGTAAATAACCTGATAAAGCTTTATTTCCACACCTTCATCTTCTGCAAGCTTTCGGGCGATCTGGCTGGCTCGAACATGGAAACCGATAATTATGGCATCGGAGGCTGAAGCTAACGAAACATCAGCTTCATTGATTCCACCTACGCTTTTGTGGATAATGTTTACGCTTACTTCGCTATTAGATATCTTCTGGAAGGAATCGGCAATAGCCTCGGAACTTCCATCGGTATCAGTTTTCAAGATCACGTTCAAGGAACTAATCTGATCTTCTTTAATTCTGGCGAAGATGTTCTGCAACGAAGATTTGTTCTGATATTTTTCGCGTTCCAACCTTATCTGTTGTCGCTCTGTACTAATGCTGCGTGCGGTTCTTTCGCTATCCACCTGATTTAGCATATCACCAGCTTTGGGAGCATCCGATAGACCATAAATTCTTGCTACATCGGAGGGATACAGAACTTTGATTTCTCCTCCACGTTCATTTTCCATCTTTCTGATGCGTCCATGAACTGCACCACAAACCACTATATCACCACGTCGCAAGGTTCCTTCTTTCATCAGGACTGTGGCTGCAGCACCCATGCGGGGATCTTTTTGGGATTCAATAACTATGGCAGAACCCGGAACCTCAGTTTTTGCTTTCAGTTCCATCATTTCGGCAGTTAACAATATTACTTCAATCAGGTTCAGAATGCCTTCTCCGGAAACCACGGAGGTTTTGCACCAAGGCACTTCACCACCATATTGTTCCAAGTATACTCCCTGCTCTAAAAGCTGGGAAATTGTTCTATCCACATTTGCTTCCGGCAGATCCACTTTGTTAATAGCTATAATCAATGACACACCTGCTGCGCGTGCATGATCAATGGCTTCCTTGGTTTGAGGCTTTACACCCTCTGTAGCAGCCACAACAATTACGGCAATATCTGTTACATTAGCTCCGCGAGCACGCATAGCTGTGAAGGCTTCGTGTCCCGGAGTATCCAGGAAGGTTATTTTGTGTTTGTTAATCTCAATTTGATATGCACCAATGTGTTGAGTAATACCACCAGATTCGCCTGCCACAATATTGGCATTGCGAATATAATCCAGAATTGAGGTTTTACCATGATCCACATGTCCCATAATGGTTACTACCGGAGCTCGTGATTCATCTTTAACATCGGTATAAAGTTCTCTTTCGCGGTCAATAATATCAACCCCGTATTCATCTTCAAAGCGAAATTCCACCTTGAACTCATCACAAATCATTTCCAGAGAGTCCTTGTCCAAACGCTGGTTCATTGTAACCAATTGACCCATCATGAAGAACTTGGAGATAATCTCCGAAGCAGAAACGTTCATTATTTTTGCCAGTTCGCTAACGGAAGTATATTCTCTGATTACAATCTCATTTCCGCTTTCCACCACGCTTTGAGCTTCACGATGGTATTTTTTCCTTTTGGAGCTCTTCTGCATTGTTTTCTTTATATTGCGGGAGATTGCAGCTTCGTCAACTTCTACAGGTTCGGCTACTTTCTGTTTTACCTTTTTGGTGCTGGTGATAATAGCTTTTTTATGCTTGCTTTTATCTCCCAATTCTTCGTGATTTACCTTAACCTTGCCAAATTGCTTTTGTTCCAGGGGCTTCTTTATATCTGTTGCAGCAGGAACTAAGGGTTTTGGAGGAGGTGTTCCGTCCGGACGTTTCCGATAATCTGCCTGTGGTTTTCGGTTATCGGTGGGACGCTGACCGGGTCTGGTGTTTGCAGAAGGGTAGGGAGGGCGAGGTGTTGCAGAAGAATATGGAGCTCTGGGAGTTGCAGATGGGTAAGGAGGTCTGCGAGTGGAAGTTTCCGGCTTCACTTCAGGCTTTGTGCTAACATCAGCTTTGGGCTCTATAATTGGCTTGGGAGCTTCGATCGTTACTTTGGGAGCATCTTGTTCTAAAACTTTTTCCACTATTGGTTCGGCAACAGGTTCCAGCGGTTCTGGAACAACTTCTGCCACCACGTGCTGTTCTTCTGGTACTGGCTCAAAAATTGGTTCTGTAACGATAGTTTCTGGCTCTGGCACAGGCTCTGCTTTTG
>JAQVMI010000388.1 GCA_028703735.1 Candidatus Cloacimonadota bacterium
TGGATAATAAATGGCAGCTTAAATACCTGCAAGGTGGTAACGAAAAAAGGCTGAACGAACTATTCAGCACATCTTCCAGCACCTCTGCCAGTCTTTACAAAAAGAAACATCCCCTCTCCCCTATCAGCCATAGAGCATATTTCCGCCCCGGGAATTTGTCTTTGGGCAGCATTGCATTAAACAACGGAAATTATAAGCTTGGCAGCCTTGCTATGGGGTATGGAGCTCAGTTTAGTGTGCAGCAAAATCCTTACCTGGTTCATTGGGACGATTTTTCTTTGCGGAGCCAATACTTCGCTCACAGCATCGCTTTAAGTGGATCGGCTCCTTACCGTATATACTTTACAGAGAAAAAGAACCGCATGTTCGAGGGTTTTGCCGTAACCGATACTTCTGCTACAGTATCCAGCTTTGTGGCAGATACTGCTGCTAATAATACCTGGAGTCTTTCTTTAACCCACGATTTATATGCTCCCAAGGATATTTTCCGGGCTGAAAGCAGCAATCTGCGGGTGGGACTTAGCTGCAAAATAACTGATAACTGGAGCCTTATCTACAGTAATTATTACAATCTTAAAACCCGGGATATGATCTCCCAGGGGATAAATCTTTCCCGGGATTTACATTGCTGGAAACTGGATGTATCCATAAACCGACGCAATGAATATTGGGATTACCGTATTGTGCTGTTTAACACCTTGTTGCCAGATGCATTGAAGTTTCAGACACGTGATAGCAAAAAGTATTAAACGCGCCGTGTTTTTAGATCGGGATGGTGTGATTAGTCCCGATGAATTTGGCTACATCAGCAATCCGGATGAGTATTCACTATACCCATATACGGGGCAGGCACTTAGAATATTGCAAGAGCTGGGTTTTTTATTGTTTGTGGTAAGCAATCAATCTGGGATAGCCCGGGGATATTTTAGCGTAGAAGCCTTGGATAGTGTTTTTGTTAGAATGAGGGATTTAATTGCAGCAGAGGGTGTTAGCTTAAGTGGTATATTTTATTCTCCCTATCATATAGAGGGTTCTGTGCCTCCCTATAATATAGATCATGAAGATCGTAAACCCGGAATAGGGATGTATAAAAAAGCCCGTGAACTGTATAATTTCGATACCGGTAAGTCCTGGATGATTGGAGATAGAAACACAGATATTCTGTTTGGCAGAAATGCAGGGCTAAAGACAATGCTGCTCCTTAGCGGAAACGGACAAAAAGTATTTTTGGAAGAGGGCTGCACCAATAACCTGAAAGCTGATTTTATCTGTGAGAATCTGCTTACCGCTGCAAATCTGATAGCGAAATTTGGGTTATGAAGTATTCTGCCAATTATAGTGTAGAAAAATTCCTTAGCTTCAGTGTGGAAAAACAATATAAAGCTATAGACCATTTGATCTTAGCCCTGGAAATGACCATAGGAAATGAAGCAGAGCGAAACAGGCTAATCTCTCACATAATAGAGCTTGGTAAACTGATTATTAAACCCCTGCCAGATAAAATGGAGAGCTTTTTATCCGGGTTAGAAGAGGCTTCCACTCCGCATGAAATTCTGGGATATCTGAACACATACCATGAATCAGCCTTGCGAAAGGACAATCAACTATCCATCCGCAAAGGCGATGGCAGTAACATAGCCAACCCAAAGCTTAGTGCCAAGGCTGCTAAGATAATTTTAATCTGCGACAACCTACGTTCCGTGTTTAATGTTGGATCGATATTTCGCAGTGCAGAATGCCTGGGGATAGGGCAAATACTGCTTTGTGGAATAACCCCCACACCTCTGCATGCCAATATGTCCAAAACAGCCATGGGAACAGAATCTATAGTCCCCTGGCAGCATTTTCCCGCTACTGAAGCTGCTATCACTTATTGCAGGAATTTGGGGCTGACCATTTATGCACTGGAAACCGCAGAAAACGCAAGCTCGGTTTTTGAAACTAACTTTCACTACCCTCTGGCATTAATTGTTGGTAACGAAAGCCTGGGGGTTGAGACAAGTACTTTACAGCTTTGCAATAAAGTAATCATCCTGCCTCAATTGGGCTGGAAAAACTCTCTGAACGTAGGTGTAGCAACTGCTGCTACCTTGTATCAGATAATCTTTGGAGATACAAATGGATAATAACTCTTATTATGCCAAACTTGCCGAATTGCTTGCAACCCATACAGATATCTGGCAAGCCAGTATTGTGGAAGAAAGCGGCTCCAGTCCGGCAAAAAGCGGGATGAAACTTGCCGTTTCTTTAACCCACGCTCCCTTTGGAAACTTGGGGGGAGGAGAATTGGAACACAAAGTGATAGCTTATATCCGTGAAACAAAACCCCTGGGCGCAAAGCTGTATAGCTTCGCTCTATCTCCCGATGGCTCTAAGGTGGATTTTCAAACCAGTATGATCTGTGGAGGGCAGGTGAAAGTATTTATCGAAGCCCTGCATCTCCCCTATCAGCTATACATAATAGGAGCAGGACATTGTGGCAGAGCTTTGGGGCAATTAGCCAAACTGTGTGGCTTCCATGTTTGTTTGATAGATAACCGTGAAGAGATTATTGCAGAAGATTTTAGCCAATATGCCCACAAAGCGGTTCTGCACGATTATTCTGACCTAACCCAGGTGATTAACTTTTCCCCTACTGCTTTGGTGGTAATTATGACACATGGACATCTGCACGATAAGGAAGTTCTGGAACAATGCCTGCGTAAACCACTGTTCTATCTGGGAATGATAGGTAGCAAAACCAAAGTGGCACAAACATTTACAAATTTGATGGCAAAAGGCTTTACCGAAATGGAACTAAAAAAATGCCATGCTCCCATTGGGCTTGCCATAGGTTCACAAACGCCTTACGAAATTGCTGTTAGCATCCTTGCGCAGCTTATTGCGTTGCGCTATAATAAGGAAGTATAGCACTTTATTTAGACCCTTATTTTGACATGCCATAAAAAACGTAATTACATTCGCCTCGAATGTCTGGATAACTCTGC
>JAQVMI010000389.1 GCA_028703735.1 Candidatus Cloacimonadota bacterium
ATAGTTTAACCACAATTTTTCATTTATATTCATGGTAACTGATCCACTTAAACTAAGGAGGGGAGAAATCTCAGATAGAGGATATATTATGGCTTTACCTGCGGTTACAGAAGCAAATGGGGTAAATCGTGTGTTATTTATGCAGTTAAAACCCATGGTGACACTATAAGGGTGATACCATTGAGATAGATATTTCTCTGCACCATAATTCGTTGCCAGAGTTACTATGTAGTTATTCTCATCTAAATAGACTGACTGTGTGTAGTTGCCGGTTGAATTAATTAGCTCACCACTATTTAGGGTGCTAACCATATACCACTGCAAAATAGTCCGAATCCTGGATAGAAATTGGTTTCGTGATTTATCATAAGCAAAGCTCACTGTGTTTTGAGTTCTATTCTGGTCGTAAAAAGCTCCCATATCTGCTCGAAAATTCTTATCCGTCAATTTTGAAGCAACTGAGACGGTATAGTCGGGTTGGATATAGGAAACAGTGATACCTGTGCCAAATCCAGTGGAAGATAAAGAGTCCTGCTTAACATAGCTGATATCTCCAATGGGTACTATCTCCCAGGAGCTAAATGGACGAAAGCATACAGAGGCATAAGCTAATTCATTATGGTAATCAACATTTTGCCTGCCATATAGATTGAGATTAACTTTCGATGTAGCAAAGGTCCGGCAGTAACCCAAAGCATTAAAGAAGTCTCCTCCGGAGAGTTTATTGCTGGGATCATCCCGTAAAAACAAGAAAGCTACAGCCTGATCGCGTGAAACACTGGCATACTTACCTGCAAAAATGGGGCTTAGGATATTTCGCGTATACCAAAGATCTTGGGATACCGCCAGCAAATCATAATCTTCAAGGAAAAAAGGTCTATTTTCAGCTATTTGAGGAGGATTTTGCTCATTATAATTATCAACAGCAGAATCCAATGGTGTATCTGAAAAATCCGGTTTTATAGATAATTTCAGATTGGCACTGGAAGACGGTTTTAAGCTAATATTGCCGCCTATATTCTTGTACCAGATATTTCCATGATTATACTTACTATCATAAAGAGCCGCATAATAAGCATCCACTTTCAGTTTCCACTTCTTGCGAAGGGGATTTGTAACCATTATTGGAGAACCGTTTTGAAAGAAAGAAGGACCACTGCTATATTGAACATAGGGATAACGATAAGACTTTTTACCCTGATAGCAAAAACGGCTAACATAGACGCCAATTATATAGGGAGATTTTGCAGATATGCGTAAATCGTACCAAGGAATCCGTAATTCCACCAACCAAGTATTGGCAATAACGGTGGATGAGATTTGGGCATCGCTATTCCAACTCCAATCCCCATTGAATGACGGGTCTACAGTGTAATCACTCATTACCCCTTCAGGTGAAGCTTGAAAGCCATATGCATAAAATTGATTAGCCTGAGTAATTAGTTTAAAGTCAATCAAATCACTTTGCGTATCCTCATCACGTTTCACCAATCTTCCTCTTTCAAGAGAATTGTCTATTTCCGCACAGTAGATGCAGTACAAATATTCTTCATCTGAATAGAAACGAATTGAATCGGCAAATGGTGAAGGGGAAAATTGAATGTCTTTATCACCCAATACTCCGATATTTGATGAGATGGGGATTAGATTTTTGTACTTCTCATCAATCTTGCTAAGTAGCTCCTGCCTTTCTTGTCCCAAAGAAACATCCGCAATGGTAATACCACTTGCTTTGTTTACCCATAACATGGTACTGGCAACTTGACAAAGCATAATGACTATCAATTTTACATTCATTCTCTCACCAAGATATAATCTGCTTCTTCAGTAATGGATCACTAAAATGGCTGGCCAGCCATACAAAGTCATTCAGCTCAATACAGTGATCTGCATGATTAATCAGAAGATTGATTTAGCTAAACAACTACCTGGAGGTGGGCATTCACATGCACAAATCGGTGTAAAAATGGAACAAGTGAATTTTTTACAATAGTCTTTTGTTTGCCTTATGGTACTTAGGCTTTGCAGTGGATTTATGATTATTTTCATTGGTTACTCCTTAAATATTGTATGGTTATTAGTTATGTTAGCCAGCCAGCTCATTTATTATCCAATTCCATAGGTCAAATCACAAATGATCATCTTATTTTCTATTTTCTCCTTTTTGAACCTTACATTTACACAAGACTTCCGAAGTTACATTTTTAACGCAAATAGTATGATGAACTTTACAGGAAAATTGTTCGCACCTTTCGTTAGCACATACAACATGAGCTATATTCAAGTAATTATAGGGGCTTACCATTACTTTCATAATCTCCTCTTTTTTTTATTGTTTATTCATTCATGCACATAAAGATGCATCTAATTCGTGAATCGCCCATATTGCTAAATTTGCTTACACTTTATGGGCTGTTCTATCTGCAACATAGCGTTATAACTTATTGACAATAATAAACGATGGCTAACTATCGTTAATAACTAAACAATGGATTGTTTAGAATATGGATCGTGCCAAGCAAGAACCAGGGGGTGGGGCTTTACATGTGCAGATAGGAACGAATAATTTGCATTCGAACTCTCCGCAATCAATTCTCGTGCGAGGATGTTGATAAGTGTTCAAGGTTTGTAGTGGTTGTAAGATAACTTTCATTGTTAACTCCTTTTGTTTTAGAAACACAATTTATATAGTTAGCCATGCAATAAGGATACAGAGGAAAGCTCATTGATTCATTTCATTTGAAGATTGCATATCATCAATCTTTCTTTCAATATTATTTTGCCACTGAATCTTTTTTATCTCACATTCTGTTTCTGCTGCGTGTGTGGCAAAAGGATTAACCCTCTGCGAAGGACACTCGGAACCACAGATAGGTAAATAGGCACATCTCTGACAAATAGTTGGTTCATTGTAGGGGTTATAAGCCATGTGCTGAAAAAAAACTGCCGACCCGTACATTTTATCGAATTCTTTAATATTACCGACC
>JAQVMI010000390.1 GCA_028703735.1 Candidatus Cloacimonadota bacterium
CAAGCCTGCAATTTTGCCATTGAACATTGCAGAGCTTGCCTCGGCAATTTCAAGAGCATCACCGGCAGAATCCACCGGTATTCCTGCAGCTACAGCTTCCAGAGTAAATTCGCTGAGGGGATCTAAACCTACAGCTATTAAGATTGTATCACAAGTGAAGGTTTTCTCTGTTCCGGGAACTGCTTTGAAGTCTTTATCTATCCCTGTAATGGTAATAGATTCCACGGTTTCATTGCCATTTGCACAAAGTATAGAATGCGAGGTGTAAATTGGGACACCCAAACGCATCAGCTTGTCTGCATGCACTTTATATCCACCACATGAGGGCATGGCTTCCACCAAACCAACCACTTCAATACCAGCCTGTAAAGCGTGATAACCAGCTATTAAGCCTACATTACCACCCCCAATTATGAACAAGCGGTTGGTGGGGCGCACTAAATCTCTGTTTACAAGGGTCTGAAAAGCTCCTGCACCATATATACTGGCAAGATTATTACCGGGGAAGCGTAAGTATTTCTCCCGGGCTCCGGCTGCATTTAAGATTCTATTGGGCTCTACAATTTTATATACGCCATCCTTAAGAATACCTACCTTTTTATCGCTAAATACAAACACAACCGTGCTATTTAACCATACACTTATAGAGGGATAATCGGATAACTCTTTGGCTAAGTTTTTACCTATATCGTGTCCTCGGGTACCTGCGCTGCTATCTTCTTGTGAACCAAAAAACTTGTGGGTTTGCAACACGAGCTTTCCACCCAGCATGTTTTTATCATCCACTATCAAGGTTGATATATTCTTTTTGCCAAGCTCTATAGCAGCAGAAAGACCGGAAGGACCTCCACCAATTATCAGAACATCAGTTTTTACCTGCTCTATGGGTTCAAAATGCTCTTGCTGTTGGTTTTCTGAAAGAACAGGCAATCCTTCCATACTTTGCACAATCATGTTTTCTTCTATGGCTGTCATACAAGATTTTACTGCGATGCCATTGGCTATTACACTGCATTTGGCACATTGACCGTTTGCACAGAATATCCCTTGAGCGCCTCCATCTTTATGGTGATGACCAAATACTTTTACTCCGTTTGCGATCAAAGCACTGGAGATCATCTCATTCCGCCTGGCTTGCAGTTTGGTTCCATTCCAATAAAACCCAATCTCATCCATTTCCGGAATACTTAAGATTGGATGAGAGGTGATGCGTTTATCATTCACCATAAGCTTGTATCTCCTTATCAGGGGATTCTCTAAGATATTGTAAGATGAAAGAATCCTTCACTGCTAATCATATTTGTGGTTTACACATTTATTTCCTACTTGTTTGTCAAGGAAAATAGCTGCGTAATAATTGGAGGTAAAATAGATAGAACACTGATGACATAGATGATTACGATTAATTATGATGCTCTGTGTTGGGAGATTAAACCATGCTATGCTTTTTGAAACTCTTCTATGTGGTTGAAAAAATCAGCCGCGGATTATATGGTTACTTAAAAAAAGCAAAACCTTATCTCCTATAAATATCATCGCACTAATCCCACAGTTCTAACAGTAAGCTTTCAGTAACCTTTCAGTTACCATGCAGCTACTTTTGAAGCTGAAAGGTGGGTAAGAGGATATACTAAGTATCTTGTTGAAACAGATGGATATGTGGGGGGAGTAAAAGTGATTATCCATTTCCCAGTGAGTTAATGTCTTGTAAAGCATCCCAAGTTGAAGTATATATAAACCAAAGGGTGTACACGAAGTACACCCTTTAGCAGTAACATATTGAAATGGCGGGTTATTTTGCTGGAAGCGTGGCAGAATCTACCCTGCCGTAGCTATTAGTTGGTTTTATTCTCCAGCCTTTTACCGAATCATAAGTAAGAGTGGTTACATTCCAGATATCACCAGAATCGGCTAAATAGCCATAGTAGTTCACAGGTGACTGAGTGCTATTTTCGTCTTTGTTTATCACTACCACGCAGTTAGATCCAATTGCGTTTTCAGAATCATGATCGCTGAAATAGTGTACCTTTACAATATAATCACCAGGTATAATATTCTGTGTGGTTATGTTTTCGGGACCATATCCATTAGTATCATCCACATCCAGGGTTAAACCGCTTTCAGTAACCGGGTTACTATAGTAGCACTTTTCGTCATTGGGATCTGTAATCCAAAAATCCACATCAGTTCCATTTGTATCCCAGGTAAGTGTAGCTCTTAGAGCCATTACAGGCACCAAAGAATTGAATGACATGGTATTCTCTGCAGTAAGCCCTCCTGAAATTGCAATTACTCTTACAGTATGCTGAACCTGCGCCAATGATCCGGAAAGAACTATAGCTTGTGAGAAAGATCCGTTTGTCACATTTATATCATAGGCTTGCTCAACATCTCCATCCATGATAAGCATGGCACTTTGAATCAGTGGATTTGCAATTCTTCCGGAGATATTTATAATACGCTCTGTTATCAGCTCTGTTACAGGGTTTATGGTAACGTAAAAATCTACAGGAATCTCTATATCAGCACTTAAAATGGCAGGTATCTGGTTTTGATTCTGAGTGCTGATGAAATACTGTATTGTAACCGATTCTTCCGAGAAATTCGCAGTTAAAGTGATGGGAAGATTCACCTGCAAGGTTTCTCCCACTCCAATATTGACTGTCGCAGGATTAAAATCAAGGGTTGCACCATGGCTTGCAGTTATTGTTGATAAACCGGCGATAGCTGTATTTCCGGTATTAGAAACAAACATTTGGATTGTAGCATGTTCACCGGGGTTTAATTTGCTATCCAAAAAGCCTTCACCGGCAACATTCCAATCATCTATCGCCAGTTTGCTTCCCAGCGAGGTAATGGCAACACTGCGCGTTTTGCTGTTGCCAAGATCATCTGATACCGTAACAGTAATAATGTATTCTTTCTCTTCTGTGGGAGTGAAGGTTAGCTTTGTTCCACTCGGAGCTAAATTTGTGTATGTTCCAC
>JAQVMI010000391.1 GCA_028703735.1 Candidatus Cloacimonadota bacterium
ATTGTATCGCCATCCAAATAGAGTGAAACATGCCGTGGTGGGTGTAGTTCAATGGCAGAGCACCGGATTGTGGTTCCGGGCGTTGTGGGTTCGACTCCCATCACCCACCCCACTTTTCCCCTTCGGGTTCGCCTTGGGGTTATGGCAAAAAATTGTAAACCCGGCTCTTCAATCTTCTCACATATCAATAATTATTCACCCAACCTTATCAATAATAATAGGGATAGCTATGAGTATATTTCTCGGTATCGATATTGGTGGATCCAGCCTGAAATACGGATGGGGTTCCCTTCATAGCAGATTGCTGCACTTTGGCACATTAAAGATTCAACAGCGTAACCTGCAACATTTGCATAGCTTAACTAAGGAAATACTTGAACTTGCAGATAGCAGCCTTGGGCTACAAAATATATCTGCAATAGGCATAGGCTCTGCTGGAATAATCGATAGTAATACCCGCTTGTTAACTGGTGTAAATCCAAATTTACCTTTCTGGACCAATCAGTGCCCGGCTGATCTTATCCCCTCAAGCTGTAAACTACCGGTGTATTTTGATAACGATGCCAATCTTATGGCTTTGGCAGAGGCAAGTATCTCCGGCTATAGCAATGCTTTGGGTATAACCATTGGCAGTGGTATCGGCTGTGGCATTATTGTAAACGGAAAGGTGTATCAGGGAGCACATGGTTTTGCAGGTGAACTTGGGCATGTTTGTGTAGTAAGCCATGGAGCTGCATGTTCTTGCGGAAAGATGGGTTGCCTGGAGGCTTACTGTTCTGTTAATGGTTTACGCAGCCGTTTAGCCGAAGTAAACCCCGTTTACACTAACCTGGAGCTAAGTGAAATTTTGCAACAAAGGGATACGGATAAACTGATAAATGACACAATAGCAAGTGGAGAAAGCCTCCTTTGCCGGACACTTGCAAACGCAATAACCTTTTTTGATCCGGAAGTTTTAATTGTCGGTGGTGGAGGTATGGAGGCAGGATTGTATAGCATAGAGATATTAAGCAAAGAGATAACGTCATTCCTTGCCCAACCAAATGCCGATAGAACTGCCATCCGCAAGGCTTTGCAGGGAAACAAAGCCGGAGTTTTGGGTGCCATTATTCTTGCAGAGCAATCTTTATCCCCCATTTAGGAATGAAACTTGCATTGTATATTAAGCATGAAAGATATGGAGATAGAACCATGAGAAATACTACTTTAATAGCTGCCTTATTGGCAATAATGCTCTTTGTTGTTAGCGTGGCTTTTGCCGAGCAGGACAAGAATTTGCTTAGTTTTAATATTTCGCCCAACCCAATGGATAAGCTATGCACAATTTCCGTTGTGTTGGATAGCCCCATGTTTGTAACTCTTCAGGTTCAAACCCTGAAAGGAACAGTAATAAGAGATCTCTATAGCGGAGACACCTTTAAAGAGATCAACGTGCAATGGGACAGAAATGACAATACAGGTAGCTACGTTCCTACTGGAAAATATATCGTAGCACTTGATTACAACACCCGTTATACCTCTACTAAAAAGACTCTTATCCTAAAATAGATATATTTCGAATACTGCCGGGATTATTAGCCAGTTATCAGCAATTGCTGGTTTTGTACGGGTTTTTAGTGCCCATGCATGGTTTAGTAATATGGGTAAACACTATTTCTTCCGCTATATAGCGATAAACTAAATAGGGATTATTCACGGAAAACAGAGATAGTCTTATGGAACAAGCTTCAAGAAAAAAGTCCATAACGGACTTTTTTTTGTTCTTTGCCGAAACCTTAAACGAATTGTGGAAAATCCGCAGTAACCGCCAGGTTAGCAGTGTGGTTGTTATTAGGCAAATCCTGTTCACGGGGGTTGAAGCATTACCTTTGATTGGTTTTATTGCTCTGGCAATTGGTGGATTGGTTATAATGCAGGGATATGCCATGCTAAGTAGTTTTGGGCAAGGTATATGGGTTCACAAAATTTTAGCTCAGGTTGTAGTAAGTGAACTTAGCGGAATTATTACAGCTTTGGTAGTTATTGCCCGTAGCGGAACTGCCATTTCCACAGAATTGGGCAACATGGTGGTAAGCAGAGAAATGAACCTGCTGAAATCCTTTGGCATTGCACCAATTGGCTATCTTGTGGTCTCCCGCATTATTGGTGTGGTTATCGCCATGGCGGTATTAACCATGTATTTTAACATAATTGCAATTCTGGGTGGCTGGGGGTTTTCGCAGATTTTCAATCATTTGGAATTCAGTGCCTTCATGAACGATTTCTTCTCTGTGCTAAAGCTCTCAACTGTGCTTGGCAGCATCGTGAAAACCATTGTCTTTGGGCTGATAATCGCTATAACTGCATCGTATCAGGGTATGAGTGTTCGCCATGCCTCCACCGAAGTTCCCCAACGTACAATCCGGGCAGTGGTTGCCTCCATCTTTGCCATTATAATCTCTGATATCACTATTTCCTGGCTTTTCTGGATGTTCTCCTGATGCTATTTACTTTTAGTAATCTTACCACCGACAACGGCTTGCAAGATTTTAACATGGAGTTTGAAGCCAAAGGCTGCACAGTTTTGTTCGATTCCTGTGAAACACTTTCCAGAGGTGTATTATCTGCCTTAGTTGGTTTGGATGAAATTCTGGCAGGTTCCTTGCTGATAGATGGTATTCCCCAAAAAATGTATTTTTCCAGGAATCAGCTTATTGCCACCCTTGGTTTGGTGTTTGATGAGGGGATTATGCTCTCTAATCTCTCACTGAAAGAGAATATTCTGCTTCCCTGGCGTAAAAGGTTTGAGGGTGGTAACCTAAGCAGCTTTGAACAGCAGCTTAAAAAATGGATGGAGCTGCTAAAAATGGATACAGATTTAAGCTTACGCCCTGCTCATGTTAGCCCTGCCACACGTAAATTTTTGGGTTATGTTCGTGCCATGCTGCTAAAACCGAAGCTTCTCCTTATTGACGATCCCTATTACCTGTTCAACAAAT
>JAQVMI010000392.1 GCA_028703735.1 Candidatus Cloacimonadota bacterium
ATTGCCGGGTTCATAGAGCCCTTCCTCGCCTTTCAATTGAATGAGCTGACCGGAGATGCTGGCCGTGGCGTGATAGGTTGGGATTTGCACTTGAGGATAATATGCCTTCAGATTCCAGCCGGGGCTTAGATGAATAGCATTGGAGGTAGGGATGGGATATCCTCGCACAACAAGGGTCGCCGGAGCCGTCATATTGGCGTAATATCCCTCTCCATCGGTAAGAACGTGTAAGGTGCTGAAGGGATTCCCCGGTAAATGCACGCCATCCTTGGATTTCACAGCGCTAATGGCAGAGTAGTTTTCACCAAAGATGCTGAGGATAAAGTTGTCGTAAGGATGTACATTCAAGGAGAACATGTTCCAGCCTGTGTGCAGTTCGATCACCTGTTCGACGCTGCCGATGGCATGCAGAACAAGGGGATCGCTCAAGCTGCCCACGCTGCCGTTGACCACGCTGAGCAGGCTCTCTTCCACATCGAACACTTCATTGGTATCTTCGACCCACAGTTTGAAATAGATGTCTTCATTGTTCATTTCTGTAAAGACCTGCATCAGGCAACCGGTGATTCCTGAGTGTGAGATCAGGGAAGCTTTGCCACGCAGTTGGGGCTCTCCCTGCACGTCGATAAATGCTGCCAGCACATCGCCTTCGGAAGCAGGTTCGTCATCGATCATCACGGATGCCATCAGAGACATGCTGCTGCTAAGCACCAAAGGCATGCCAAAGGGATCGGTTGGCACATATTCAGCTTCGGGGAATACGATCTCAAGTTCGGCAAACATCACCTGACCACCGTTGTTTGTGGGATGCGCAGGTGGGGAGATGGCATTGGTGCCCCAGCTATAGTCGTTAAAGAACATCAGTCCGATGCGGCCGATCTTGTTTTCATCCTGCATACCCATGTACTTCACCTTATCGGCGGGATACACCCACATCGGTTTGATATTGGTGAATTCGGGAGTTTCTACACGGTTCAGCACGATCGGTTCACTCCAGGTATCGCCTTGATTGGCAGATACGCTGATGAAGATTTCCGGAACCTGCACATAGGGAAGATAATCCGTGCCGCCATCTTCGTTAGCCCACTTGGCGCGCTGGCTATCCTGCCAAACAGCCACCATCATTCCCTGTTCATTGGCTTCGGAGATTTTGATGTTGTTGTAGTGGCTCATCATGTTATTGCCATGCAAGGTGCTATCCCAATGCGGGAAGGGAAATGTGAGCTCAGGTTGCAGAGCAAAAGCTTCGTCTTCCTGCAGGAAGTATTCCGGAACACCCCACGGCGCTTGAGTATCCCAAGGCGTCCAGGCTTGGTTCAGATTGTCTGCGGGGTTCTTTTGAGGATAAATCTCGGAGATCGTGAAGTTGTTGATAGCCGGGTTATAGATGATGGATTTCACTACCTGATGCTGCGGCCAGTACTCTCCAGAAGTGCTTCTCAGCCCCCAAATGCCGGGGATGATGATGCGGCCGTAGTTATCTGTAATTGCATTCAGATGCGAAGAATTGATCAGGCCCCAAAAGAGCTCTGAATCTGGATAAGGCACTCCACCCGGATTTGTGAAATAGGGACTTCCGGCCGGTGTTCCTTGCGGGTTCCAGGCTGGGATGTGACTGAATTCTGAAATGCGGGTCCAGGTTCCTTGGCCGTAGTTATCGCACATAAAGACGTCAAAATCCGGCTCCATAATCACCGCGTTGGTTCCGGCCTGGGTTGCAGTGTGATATCCAGCATAATAGAGATTACCCAGGTTATCCACGGAAAGTGCAAGGTGCGGGTTGCGCCAATCTGCATCGTGATTCCATTGATCCAGCTCCGGAATGCTTGTGGTACTCCACACCAGGGGTGTGCCATCTTCAATCATGCTGCCATTGAAATCCGCATAGGAGATCAGCACGTTTTCACTGGCGCCCATGGTGTGAGTAGTGGCGTTGCGGGTAAGGATGTAGGCCCTGCGCATGCCCGCCAGCGGTGAAGGCCCGATTTGCAGAGTGGGCATGATAAACTGGTTATTCAGCGAAGGCGCACCACCCGCAGGAGGATAAACCGGAAAGGGTGAATCGAACACGGTCTGGGCTGTGTTGAAGTACCCGGATATGCCAGTGATGAAGGCATCCGAGGTGAATTGGACTTCCAGCTCCGGATCCACGTCAATGTTTTTCTGCCAGGCGTAAAGCGGTTTACCCGAAACGGGGTCTATCGCCAGAGCCGGAAAGCCTTCGGCCGTATTGGTGGCAGTTATCTCGCGGAAAGCGCTCACCCCACCGCTGGAATCGATATAAGCGTAAAACACACGGCGCGGCCCCATTGCACTACGTTGACCATGATAGGTAAGGAAGTATCCACCGCCTGCGGTATCTGGGATCACCCGCAAAGGCTGATTGTGAAAACCGCCGATCATGTAGTCGTAATAACTCGTCATCAACCCTACCGGTGCAGCACTGAAGGTATAGCTGGGAGCTTCGCGGGTCTGATCCACGCTGCGTCCGGTGCTCTGGCCATTTAGAGCTTGAAATATCTCATCTTGTTTTAGCGTATTGGCATACGCTATGGAAGCGATCATGCCAATGCTAACGAAAAGCAATAAAAGCTTTTTCATCTTTCCTCCTGGATGTTTGTTTTATCTGATTCACTGCACATTAGAAGCTCCGCACCACTCTGAATCCGTGAGAATCCGCTCGGAGCGTAGGAGAAGTGTAGAACCTTTTAGCTACTGTGCAATTGCTGGCGTCTGTGCTGAAACATCCGCCCCGCATTGCTCTAATGAATCCGCTTTGCGGACCGCTGGGATCCTGAGTATCGGTAGTGGGATATTGGTGATGGTAGATATCCCAGCAGAACTCCCATAAGTTTCCGCTCATATCGAAAAGTCCCATTTCATTGGGTAGTTTTAATCCGGCGAGAGCTGGCCCGCTGGCGTTTCCACTGTACCATGCCACGCCGTCAATCTCGTTCGAACCGCTATAGAC
>JAQVMI010000393.1 GCA_028703735.1 Candidatus Cloacimonadota bacterium
TCTATGCCAAGTTCTCTTCCTTTGGAAGCTACGCCCCCAATAAAATTCTAACTAATTTTGATCTGGAAAAGATTGTGGATACCACAGATGAATGGATACGCACCAGAACTGGTATGTTCGAAAGGCATATAGCTTCCGAAACTGAAGCAGCCAGTGATTTTGCTCATCAGGCAGCCGTGAACGCCATAGAATATTCGGATGTTAAATACAAAGATATCGATCAGATAATCGTAGCCACAATTTCCGGAGACCACCCCTTTCCCTCCACAGCCTGTATAGTGCAAAAAAAACTGGGCTTAAAAAACATCCCGGCTTTTGATGTATCGGCAGGTTGCACAGGATTTGTGTATGCCCTGGATATAGCCAGGCAGTATGTGGAAAACGGAATCGCCAGGAACATTCTGGTAATCGGGGTGGATGTGCTTACCAAAATAACCAACTGGAAAGATCGCAATACCTGTGTATTATTTGGTGATGGCTCCGGTGCAGCAATTGTAAGCCGCGCTGAAGCCAGCGATATTTCCCGGATAATTGATAGTAAAATTGATGCAGATGGCAGCCAGGGTGAGTTATTAATTCAACAAGCAGGTGGCTCCAGAATGCCAGCCTCGCACGATAGTGTAAATGCAAATTTGCACACTGTAGCAATGGAGGGTAACCGCATCTACAAAAACGCCATTAAATCTATGTATGCTTCCTCTGATGAATTGCTCCGCAGGAACAATTTATCTGTTGCGGATGTAGATTGGGTAATACCGCATCAGGCAAACTTACGCATTATCGAAGGTTTGGCAGATAAAATGCGCGTTCCCTTAAGCAAGGTTATTATAAACATCGAAAAATATGGCAACACTTCCTCTGCCACCATTCCCATAGCTACGGATGAAGCAATCCGCAGCAAAAAAATCCGCCGTGGGGATATAATCCTGTTAACCTCCTTTGGAGCAGGTTTAACCTGGGGCAGCATCTTAGCAAGGTATTAGTTACCCAAAGCGAGGTATAAAGATATGAAAACAGCTTTTGTTTTTCCCGGTCAAGGAGCTCAATACATCGGCATGGGGATGGACTTCCTGCAAAATGATGCTTACTCGTTTGATGCATTGGAAAATTTTGACCTGCTGCATCACACTAACTTACGAGAGGTTATGCAGGAAGGTCCCGAAGAAAGCCTGAAACAGACAAACTATACACAGCCAGCCATTCTTTTGCACAGTGTGGCAGCTTTAAGGCGTTTCCTTACCCACAGCAAAGTCCGGGCTGATTATGTTGCCGGACACTCTTTGGGCGAATTTACTGCCATGGTAGCCGCTGGAATGTTAGATTTACCCGCTGCCATGCATTTGGTTCACAAACGCGGTGAATTCATGATTAAGGCAAATGCGGGAGTTCCCTTTGCCATGGCTGCAATAATTGGGCTTAGCCCCGAAAAAGTTACAGAGCTTTGCGAAGAAGCCTCTTCTGCGGGAATGGTTCAAGCCGTTAATTTTAACACTCCCATCCAAACCGTTATCTCTGGGACAGCCGATGGAGTTCAGGCAGCGGGTGAGCTTGCCAAAAGCCACGGAGCAAAAAGAGTTCTACCACTTGTAGTTGGCGGACCCTTTCACACACCTCTTATCTCTCAAGCCAGTTTCTGGCTGCAAGCAGAGATGGAATCAATCAGCTTCCGCGATGCTGATATACCGGTAGTTTCAAATTTGGATTCACTGCCAACGATATCGGGAACTTTGGAAAAAGAGAAGCTTGTTAAACAGATAATTTCACCGGTTCGTTGGGTGGAATGTATTCAATATATGATAGGGCAAGGCGTGAACCGCTTTATAGAATTTGGTCCCCAAAAAGCCCTGTGTGGCATGATTAAGAACATCAATAAAGACGTGGAAGTTTTTTCCATTGACAAAATTGAAGACGTTGACGCTGTTGTATCAGCTACAAGTTGATGTAAATGCATCTTGAATCTGATTCACGAGGACAAAATGGAATTTAATATGGAAAATAAAGTAGTAGTGATTACCGGTGCTGCCCGCGGAATAGGTTTTGCGATAGCAGAAGCCTTTGCGAAAAACCGGGCTACGGTAGTGATAATAGATATTGTGGCTGAAGCGGTGGAAAAAGCAGTTAGCAAGCTGGAAAGCTCTGGATACACTGCTTTTGGTTACATTGGCAACGTTACAGATAGCGCAGGTATCGAAGCCTTATTCGCCAAAATTATCCAAACTCATACAAAGATAGATTGCCTGATAAACAATGCGGGAATCACCAGGGATAACCTGGTGCTACGCATGAAGGAAGAAGAGTGGCAGATGGTTTTGGATATAAACTTAAAAGGCAGCTTTATCTGTTCTCAAAAAGCGTTTAAGCACATGATGAAGGCAAGATGTGGTTGCATTATAAACATCACCAGCGTTATTGGCATCATGGGCAATGCCGGTCAGGCAAATTATGCTGCCTCCAAGGGTGGTTTGATTGCCTTCACCAAATCCTGCGCCAAAGAATTCGCCTCGCGTGGAATAAGGGTAAATGCAGTTGCTCCCGGATTCATAGAAACCGAAATGACTGCCTCTTTAAGCGATGAAATCCGCGCTGAGTATGCCAAGGTAATCCCTCTGCAAAAGATGGGAAGTCCACTTGATGTGGCGAATCTATGTTTATTTCTTGCTTCGGACTCTGCATCATACATTTCCGGACAGACAATAGCCGTTGATGGCGGCTTAACCATGCACTGATAAAATAATGATATACCCAAAAATACATAAACAAATACACTCTTCAATAACATAGGAGGAATAATGGATATTGAAGCCAAAGTAAAACAGATAGTAATGGACAAACTGGGCGTAGAAGAAGCTCAGGTAGTTCCTGCCGCTAACTTTATCGACGACCTTCGAGCCGATTCCTTGGATACTGTGGAACTCGTGATGGCTTTCGAAGATGAATTCGAAATCACCATTCCGGATGAAGATCAG
>JAQVMI010000394.1 GCA_028703735.1 Candidatus Cloacimonadota bacterium
AGCCGAAGGTGATAAGGTTATCTGGGTAAATTTTAAAAAATATCTTGAAACCGGTGATGCTACTTTAATCCCAGAATTACAACCTGGGGATACAGTGGTGATTTCTGGAACGATATTTTATGCTTTTACGCGAGTGGCAGATTTCCTTTCGAAAGCTGCTATAGCACTAAGCGTGTATAATCTGGTAACTAACATCAAATAGCGGAGTATTCAGATATGGAAAATCAACAAACTAACAACCCTGTTCAGGACGAAATAAAGCTCTCGGACTATTTACGCATTATCCTGCAGTTTCGCTATCTAATTATCCTTATTTTTACTTTAGTGGTAGTTGGAACTGTGTTCTATACAGCGCGGCAACCAAAGATATATTCTGCTTCCGGCAGAATATTACTCGAAGAACAAAAGGGTAGTACAGATCTAATGTTCCTGGCAACCCCAGGAGTGGGTAAGAACAGCCTGAACAATCAGATTGAACTGATTAGAAGTAAGCCTATTATGACTCTTGCTTGGGAAATCATGAAAAAGTATCCAGATTGGGACACTTTTCCCGCAAATATTTCTGGCGACCCTGTTGGAAGTTTAGGCAGGATGAGGGTTGAATCGAAACGTGAGACAGATATACTAACTATCAGTTTCGAATCCACAAACCAAACTGAAGCCATGGCGGCAGTAAATTCCATTGCAGAAGCCATACAACAACAAAACACTCAATTCGCAAGGCTGGAGTTCACCACAATACGTGAATTCTTAGAGACTCAATTAGATGCCATATCGCGCCGTTTACAAAGCTCCGAAAATGATCTAAGGGAATTTAAAAATCTGAATAAAATAACAGAGCTATCCATAGAGACAACCAAGCTTATAGAGCAATCGTCAGAAATTGAGGCAGAATACGAATCTGCCTTAACAGATCAAGCTGTAAAAGCTAAGAGTCTGGATATGCTTAGTCGTCAGCTTCGAGAACAGGATTCTCTGCTTGTGGATGTTGGTAATATTCTTAAAGCTCCGTATATCATGGAACTTCGCAAACAGATAGTGGAAACCCAATCCCTTATTACAAAGCTGGTTACCAAGAATGAGTATCCTTTGGATCACCCACAGATTCTGCTGTTAAAGCGGGAAATGGAGAATTCTAAAGCAACTCTGGATTTGGAAGTTCGCAAGCTTGTTTCCCTATCTGTTGGCAATGATCCTCTTACTACAAGAAGCGATCTCCTGGGTAGGATTGTCCAGACAAACATAGAGCTTGAAATGGCACGTGCAAGAGTTGAGGGATTGATACAAACCAAAGAAATGTATGAACAGCGGATAATCTCAATTCCCAATACCGAGCTTGAACTGGCAAGATTGCTTAGAAACATGCTCTTGGATGAAAAAATCCACGGTATTTTAATGGAAAAATACGAGGATGCGAAAGTTGCAGAGCAAGCCAAGGTTGGTAATGTTCGAATAATTGATTTCGCTAATAGGCCTACAACGCCTATTAAGCCTCGGGTATCAATGAATATTTTGGTTGGCATAATCCTTGGATTAGGTTGTGGAATTGGTGCTGCCTTTATAGTGCATTCATTGGATACAAAGCTACGTACCCTGGAAGATATGGAAACCTATGTAAAGCTACCCATAGTAGGAACAATCCCTTTAATTCGTGAAGCAGAATCCAAGCTTCGCGAGTTTAACGAAATGATTGAAGCTGCTGAAGGTGAAAACAGAGAGCAATTAACGCGTTCCATGCATTTTGTGTTAATGCAATTAGTTTCACATTATGCTCCTAAATCACCCATAGCAGAATCCTATCGTACCCTTAGAACAAATATCTTAGCCAGAAAAGGCGAAGGTAGCATTGCTTTGCTTATCACTTCTTCTGGTCCCAAGGAAGGTAAATCCACCACTATTGCAAATCTGTCCATCACCCTTGCTCAGATGAATGCGAAAGTATGCTTGGTGGATATGGATATGAGACGTCCCACCATTCACAGTAAGCTTGCCTTGGAAAAAGAAAATGGAGTTAGCGACTATCTGATAGATCCGGAAGTAAGTTTGGATCAGGTTATCAAACCCAGCGGTATCCTCAATCTGGATGTGATAACAAGTGGTTTTGTGCCACCCAATCCTTCGGAACTAATAGCTTCGGCACGTACTGATGTTTTGATAGAGGAATTGCGTAAACGTTACGATTACATCCTGTTTGATACTCCGCCTATAATTGCTGTTACCGATGCACTTATTTTAACTAAAAAGGTTGATCAAACCTTTGTAGTGGTGCGTTGTGGATTTACCGAGAAAGGCATTATAAAACGGACAAAAGAATTGATTGATAACATTGATGGTAGAATTGATGGTATTATAGTTAACAGTATCTATGTGCAAAAGTACTATAGCAAGCAGAATTACTATTACTATTACTACTACTATTACTACTATTACGGCGATGAGGTTCCTCAGAAACAAAAGAAGAATGTACACCGCTTCTTACGCAAAAATAAATCTATTTCTTGAGATAACCGGCAAACTTGCCAATAATTATCACCAGGTCAATACTGTGTTATGCAGTATTGACCTTTGTGATTTTATAAGCTATAGCCTATTGGATTATCCCGAAATATCCTTATCTTGTAGCAATCCTGCATTGTCTGGAAAGGAAAATCTGGTATTCCGGGTAGCAGAACATTTACAACAGAGATATTGTCCTTCGCAAGGTATAAAGATTCACCTGGAAAAGCACATACCTATAGCAGCAGGTTTGGGAGGGGGAAGCAGCAATGCAGCGAATTGCATTAAAGCTCTTAACACTCTTTGGCAACTCAATCTTCCCCAAAATGATCTTCACGAAGTTGCAGCAAGCTTTGGAAGCGATATAAACTTCTTTTTATTGGGTGGAACCGCATTGGGGACAAACCGTGGTGAACAGGTTAGCCAGTTACCGGATATAAAACTTGAGCAAATTTTGCTGGTAA
>JAQVMI010000395.1 GCA_028703735.1 Candidatus Cloacimonadota bacterium
CCGTAATTTTTACGCTATACATCAAATCCGGCAAACGCACTTTGGCAGAATATAAGTATCAAAACACCGTGCAATACGATCCCTCCAAGGGTAGCTATGCAGTTTACACTGCCGGTATGAACAAAAATATCCAAACCACCTCTTATCAGCAAATGATACAGGAACTTTCTCTATTTGAATGCTCCATACCCTACAGAGCAGATTGGGGAAAGGTATCTGTTCGTGTGGAAGCTTCCCTTCCTACGGTGCGTTTTACCCAGATAAAAAATCCCGTGGATTTGATGGTATTGTGGCGTTACCAGCGTCCACAAACCAGCATAAATTTAGATTTACGCGGCTCCACATAAAGGATAGATGGATATGAAACTACCTGCTTTTGGCATTAGAACCTGGATTCTTTTGCTGTATTTAATTGTCTCCATTGGTGGATTGGTGATCTTGAACCGGGTGTTCCAAACCAGTCAACAACAGCTTCAGGAGGCAATGGGGCAATTGGAATTAACGGAAGACCTGCGGGATGTTGGGTTACACAGCCAGGCAGATTCCGTAAAAGTAACCCAGATTATGAAGAAATTCGGTGAAGCCAAGGGTGTGGTAAAGCTTAGTCTTAGTGAATCCCGCTTTTATGCTGCCATCACTCTGTTAATAATTATTTTGGCATCCAGCATTATATTCATAGTAGTACTTAGCAAGATTAGTAAGCCTCTGCGAGAGCTAAAAAACGCCACCGACCAGATTCGCAACGGAAATTTTAGCGTACACCTGCCCGAAACCGGCATAAACGAAATGAAGATGCTGAAGAATTCTTTCAATGTGATGTCCCGCGAATTGGAAGCAGTGCAAAAAAGGCTTTTAGTAGCGGAAAAAGAGATGATCTGGAAAGATTTATCCCGCATTTTGGCTCATGAAATAAAAAACCCCTTAACCCCTATCCAGCTTGCGGTTCAGCGTTTGCAAGAACGCATTTCCACCGATCCTGCCACCGTCCCACTAATCATAAATGAATCACTGGAAATAATCCAACAGGAAATTGAAAACCTAAGGTTGCTGGCGCAAGATTTTTCCAGCTTTGCCAAAATAAGCAAAGCTCAAAAAGAAATTTTTGATCCCGCTATCAGCCTGGGTGATATTTGTAAATCCTACGCAGCAGATTTTAACCTGCAACTTAGCCTGCAAGGAAACCTCTCCATATATTTCGATAAAACGCATTTTTATCAGGTAGTTACCAATATTCTGCAAAACGCAATTGACGCATCACAGCCAGAACAGCCTATTTATATAACCCTTAGCCAGGATAAAAGCTATGTGGTTATCAGCATAAGAGATACCGGAACGGGAATTGAAGGCGACGATCTGCAAAGAATCTTCGAACCCTATTTCTCCCGCAAAAGTAAAGGCACTGGCTTGGGTTTGGCATTGGTGAAAAAACTCTGCGAAGCAAATGGCTCTATCGTTAGGGCAAAAAGCAAACCGGGTGAGGGAAGTGAATTCACACTTATCATAGAGGAAAAACGCGGATGACGGTTCTGATTATTGATGACGAAAAAAACATCTGCCTTACCTTAACGCAGATCCTAAGCGATGAAGGCTACAATGTTCAAAGCTGTAACACTGCTCGCGATGGTTTGCGTGAATTGGAAGATCTTGATCCTGATGTTGTTTTGCTGGATGTAAAACTTCCCGATATCAATGGAATTGAAGTGCTTAGCCGTATAAAGAAGAATCAGAACGAGATTCCGGTGATAATGATCTCTGGAAACAGCAGCATCACAGATGCAGTGAAAGCCATCAAACTGGGTGCGTTCGATTTTATCGAAAAGCCCTTGAGCCTGCCCAAAATAAAGGTTACAATTGCCAAAGCTGTGGAATTCAGCCGCTTGGCAAAGGAATTCAGCCGGCTGCGTAGCGAATTTGAACAAAACTGGGAAATGATTGGTAATAGCTCGGTTATGCGCGATCTGAACGAAATGATAAACAGAATTGCCCCCAGTAATGCCAAGATTCTTATCCAAGGCGAAAGCGGAACCGGAAAAGAGCTGGTGGCACGTCTTATCCACACCCGCAGTCCACGCTTGGGTAAGCCCTTTATCAAGTTCAATTCTGCTGCCATTCCACGGGAACTGGTGGAAAGTGAACTATTTGGCTATGAACGTGGAGCTTTTACCGGAGCGCAAACCCGCAAAAAAGGTAAGCTGGAAGAAGCGGATGGTGGAACTCTGTTTTTGGACGAAATTGGCGATATGGAAAGCGCAGCTCAGGCAAAAATTCTAAGGGTGATTCAGGAAGGTGAATTTGAAAGAGTGGGAGGTAATTTTACTCATCGCATTGATGTGCGCATTATTGCCGCCACCAATAAAAACCTGGCTGAAATGGTTAATAACGGTAGTTTTAGAGAAGATCTGTTTTATCGCCTGAATGTGGTGCCGGTGTACACTGCTCCCTTAAGAGAACGACGTGAAGATATCCCCTTGCTGGTGAAGCACTTCTCTGCCATGCTTGCAGTGGAATTGAACACCAAAAGCAAGGAGTATTCCGCAAAAGCAATGGAGTTTCTTAGCACTCCAAATTATCCGGGCAATGTGCGTGAATTGCGTAATATTATAGAGCGTATATATTTGCTATGCGATAAGGTGCTTTTGGAACCTTCTGATATAGAATCCCTGCTTCCCGGTGCTGCCATAAATGCGGAAATAGCTGCATTTTGGAAGAATACCGCTGCCTTTGCGGATAAAAAAAGAGAATTCGAAATGCGTTATCTGCAAACTCAACTAACGCTTTTTGGAGGAAATATCAGCCGTACAGCAGAAGCTTTGGGTATGCAACAAAGCAATCTTAGCCGTAAACTTCAGGAACTGGGGATAAGGTAGGGGGTGCTGGAGTTTTGGAGTGCTGGAGTTTTGGAGTGATGGGGTGGTGGAGTGCTGGGGTGATGGAGTTTTGGAGTTTTGGAGTG
>JAQVMI010000396.1 GCA_028703735.1 Candidatus Cloacimonadota bacterium
CTAACCGGGCTGCGCTACACCCCGCAGTTTTGTCCAAATTCTGATGGGCAGCGTTTTTGTCAACAAATTTCCGCATTATTCTGTTTCCCAGGCTAAGAAGTGGCAGTTTTTGCGCTGCTAAAGCGGTGAATATTATGGCAGATATTTCCGCACGAACAGAAATAAGTTGACAAGAAACAGGTATCCCACGAACATCTTCATCATATATTCCTACCATGACAATAATGTGTGAATGAAGAATAAGGCTTATCAATTTTTGATTCAAGCTTTAAGCAGTGATGCTCAATATACTTCCATTAACCCTTAGCTCAACGATGTTTCAATGGATAAACTTGGAGTTGCAGTGAATGCTGACTGCTCCAACTGAATTTGTTTCAACCTTGGCAAGGAGCTCAGAATGAGAAATCGTTCACATGTCCGGATGCTAATTTTAGTAACCGTTTTATTGGTATCGACCCTTCATGCAACAACCGTGACTATTGGTGATCAATACAGCAGTTCCACCACTACGTATTTCCCCATTAACTGCTATTACAACTATTCCTATTCACAGCAAATCTACACTCAAACGCTGATCAATAACGCGGGAGAGATCACCAAGCTGCGCTTCAACTATTCCTCCGGCACAGCAAGCAACAGCAGCAACTGGACAATCTATCTGGGGCATACCACACGTAGCAACTTTCCCGCTTTGAGTAGTTCGAATTGGATAGCCAGTTCTGCCATGACGCAGGTGTTCAGCGGAACTGTTGCTATTCCCGGCACCGCGGGTTGGATGGAAGTGGAATTAACCACCCCCTTTATGTATAACAACGTGGATAATCTGGTGTTGGCAGTGGATGAAAACCAGCCCGGCTACTCCCAAGGATATGTGCGTTGGCAGGGATTTTCCAGCAACTTGAATGCCGGGATGTATCATTATAGCGATACGGTTAATGCCAATCCCGCTTCACCACCGAATGCTACTAACACCAATGCCTTCCTTAGTGAATTGCAAATCGTTTTTGCCAATACAGATCCTCCTGATCCGGCGCACACCCCGTTTCCTGCCAATCTTGCTGCCAATGCAGATGCGCGTTCCATCCTTAGCTGGCAAGCCGGAACTGTAGAGGGAACAAGCTATGATCTTTATTTTGGCACCAGTTCGCCACCTGCTTTAATAGGAAATCAGATCGGGATAACTTATAACCCCGGGCTGATGGAATATGATACCACCTATTATTGGCAGGTGATACCCCGAAATAGCTTTGGAGAAGCAAGTGATTGCCCTATATGGAGCTTCACCACCTGGCCGGATCCCACTATTTACAGCTTTCCTTTTGCCGAAGGATTCAATAACACCCAGTTTCCGCCTCTGGGATGGAAACATACGATTGTAAGCGGTAATTACGGTTTCCAAAGAACTACGGGAGCAGGATCAAGTCCAACCCTCAGTTCCAGTTTTGAAGGGGTTGGAAGGATGTATTATCCTGGTTATGCCCTGACCTATGGTGCCAATGCCTGGTTAGCTACTCCGGAAATTGCCATGCAAGATACCACCAAGCAGTATCAGATAAGATTGGCCTTTTGGAAAGATAGCACTGCTGTGGCAAGCGAGTCTTTGGATAGAATAGAACTATATCTGAACTCAAGCCAAAACCTCAGCAGCAGTCCTACCTTAATCGGCACTGTACACCGCACCAAGAGCATCTCACCGGTAGAAACCGGGCCTGATGGCTGGTATCAGTATCTGTTCGATTTGGGACGCGGGACCGGAGAAAGCAAGTATCTGATAATAAAAGCCGTAAACGCCACTTACAATGGATTTGGGAATGGAATGAATATAGACATGGTGGAGCTATTGGAGCATTCTGCTCTGGCTGTTCCCTTGCAAGCTGTTTCTCCCAGACCTATGCAAAATGCTATCAATACAAGCATCTTGCCAACCCTGCGGTGGGAAAATGGGGGAGGAATTGTTACAGGTTATCGGCTGTATTTTGGCACCAGCCCGGAATCCCTGCAATTGATTTCTGAACAGAGCGGAACTTCATATAGCATAAGTAGCAATTTGTTCTGGAACACCCAGTATTATTGGCGGGTGGATTCATTCAATGCTTCCGGAACCACTATGGGCGAACTGTGGCAATTCACCACCGAATCTGTTTCGCTTCAGATAAGTAGCCCGGCAAACAATGCTACGGGAGTGGCATTAAGCAGCATTTTAAACTGGCAGGATGTGACCAATGCCACTGGATATCTAATTAGTGTGGGAACGTCATCAAACGTTTGGGATATTGCGAATAGAGTAGCTTGTCAAGACAGCCAATGGAGTTTGGGCTCTAATTGGCTGTTTGCCAGCAGCTATTTCTGGAAGGTTGTGGCACTAAACGGCAGCCAGGAAATAGAGGGTGCTATATGGTCTTTCTCCACGCTAAGCGGGCAAGCTGTGGTTACATCGCCAAACAATGAGCAAACGCAGGTGAATCTGGAAGCTATTCTGCAATGGCAAGCTGTGAATGGAGCTACGGGATATCTGATAGATGTGGGAACTTCGGCAGGTGCAACGGATATTGCAGAGCGCGTAGCTTGCTCTGAACCAGTTTGGGATAATCCTTTGCCATGGCTGTATTCCACCACCTATTACTGGAGAGTTTATGTGCTGAATGGGGCGCAGGAGATAAGCGGTGCACATTGGAGTTTTAGCACCATTCCCCTAAGCTTTGGAACGCCTTCTCCGGCAAACAACGCAACGAACGTAGCTATTACTACGTGGTTTGATTGGCCTGATATCCAGTTCGTTTCCACTTACAAGATAACGATTGGCACCTCCAGTGGAGCAGGAGATGTGGCGGATATGGAGCTGTGTAGCAGCAGCCAATGGACACCGGAGAGTAACCTGCTGTTTGGTCAAACATATTACTACTGTGTTTGCCATTAATGGAACTAACGAACACCCCAGCATGCAGTGGAGCTT
>JAQVMI010000397.1 GCA_028703735.1 Candidatus Cloacimonadota bacterium
ATGTGGTGGAAGGCAAGAGCATAGAACAGATCGTAACCTTGCTAAATATCCCCCCAAAAACCTTATACAACTGGGCACGCAAATACAAGTGGGACGATGATATCAAGAATGGCGGGGGCTTATCGCTTTATCTGGAAATGCAAAAGCAGTTTGTGCAAAAGGTTAAAGAATCTATCGCCAATAATAACTTAACCGATCCTTCCACTACTGACAGCTTGTGGAAACTTGCCAAGCTGATAGAGAAGCAAATGCCACAACGGGTAATGCTTAGTAATATATTCCAGTTTGTGGAGGACATGGTTAATTACTTCATAAATGCACAGCTTAGCAATGAATTTATGGAGCTGCTACACGAGCACACCCCTAAGTTTGCTGATTTTTTAAGGAAAAGATACACCAATGAGTAAAGCTAAAGCGATAAAAACACGGGAAGAATTTGAGAGCAGAATCCGTGATTTAACCGAACTGATAAAAGAAAAGACTATTGTATTTCCAAATGATACGGCGGATATGCAGCTTGCGCGGATTAAAGAAGCGAAGGGCTATCTGCCGTATTTTGCTAAAACCTACTTTCCACACTACATCAGCAGCCCTTTTGCAGATTTCCACATAGAAGAAATGGAAGCAATTGCTGCGGCTTTGGATAGTAAGGACGCTTCCATTATAGCAGAAGCCTGGAGCCGTGGATTTGGCAAAAGCAGTTTGCTGGCAAACATCTTACCGCTTTGGGCTGCTATTACACGCAAGAGTCAATTTTGCATCTTTGTGGGAGCCGATAAAGAACTGGCCATGGAGCGAACTGCATCTATCCGGGTGGAGCTGATGCACAATGCCAGGCTTAGATACGATTTTCCAGAGGTGGGAATGGAAGAAGGCGGCGGAGAAGAACACGATTTTGCCTTGCCAATTCAATGCAGAATGCGGGCGCAAGGCTATAAAATGGGGATAAGAGGTAAGACTTATGGTCCGCACCGTCCCAGGCTGATAATCGTGGACGATCTGGAAAGCCATAAAGACGCAAACCCCAAGCTAAGCGAAGCAAAGCTCAGATACGTCTTAGATGAGGCATTCTGCGCATTTGGCGATAAAGGTGGGGTGTTGGTATGGCTGGGTAATTTAACGCACAGTCACCATGCTTTAGCTTTGTTTGAAGAGCAATGCAAAAATGATACGGAAAATAAGTATATCAGATTTCGCAAAGTGATAGCTGAAGAGAATGGCATAAGCAATTGGGCTGAGGCTTTTCCTATCCCTAAACTGAAGGCAATTGCCAGTGTGATAGGCAAAAACAGCTATGCCAGGCAGTATCTTATGAAGCCGGGAATAGATGGCGAAGTATTCAAAGAAGACTGGTTACGCTTTTACAATCCATTTTCTGCACCAGACAGGGAAACTTTGCAGCGTTTTGAAATGACGGGGCTTGGCTTCCGGCTGCCTACACGTGAAGAACTATTGGCAGCACCCACGGTTAGCTATTGTGATCCGAGCCTGGGTAATGGCGAAAGCAACGATTACAAAGCAATAATCACTGTGGCGTTTTGGGGTGGAGTGTATTTTATTTTAGATGTTTGGGTGCAAAAAGCTACGATTATGGAAATGCTGGAATACTTTTATGATCTGGATAAACGCTTCAAAACAAGGCAGTTTATGGAGACTAACTTCTGGCAGAAGATTATCTATAAGTTTTTGCCACAAGTAGCAGCAGGCAAAGGCTATACCATAAGCCTTAGCGGGGTGGAAAACAGGCTGAATAAACAAGAACGCATACTATCTTTACAGCCACTCTTTGAGCAGGGCTTAGTAGTGCATTGTGTTTTGGGTAACGATTTTGCCAGGCTTAAAGAACAGCTTATGGGATTTCCCAATGCCGGATATGATGATGCACCTGATGCTCTATCCGGTGCCATTGAAAGATTTAAGGAACTGGCAAACGCTAATCAGTATCAAACGATTCAAAGCGGGGCGCAGAGCTTTATGGGTATGTTCTAAAGTGAGAGCCTTTGGCAGTGAGATTTACAAAGTGAGAGCTAAAGCAGTGAGAGCTGCTTAAGGGAGATAAATATGTACGGAACCGCAGATAAACTACTAACCACTATTGGATTCCAGGCTACGGCAATGCAGGGCACAATGGAAGATGATGATTGGGGAGATGTATTAGAAACAGTTTTAACCGATATCAGTGCTGTAATAGATGGAATGATTAGCAGCCGATACGACGTAAGCGATTATGCAGACAATGCTGTTTTGGAGCGCATTGCATTATCCGTTGGGCGTTATGATATGTACTGCCAATATGTGCGCAATGATGTGCCTGAAACGATTCGGAAGGACAAGGAAGAAGCATTTAAAATGCTGAATGATATTCAAAGTGGTAAGCTGGCTTTAACCCCTGATACACCTGATGAAGACGCACCTGCACCTGTGGAAAGCGAATTTACAAGCAGTGCGCAGGTGTTTAGCCAGGTGTTACTGTAGTGAGAGTGCTTTGCACAGTGAGAGCTACGCAGTGAGAGTCCTGCGGACAGTGAGTTTTTTACGGAGCTTTGGAAAGCTCCGGCACGGTAGGGATTATGGCAGAACCTTTTAGCGATCTTTTACGGCTGATTGGTGCGCTGGTGGTTAGGCAGATTAACCAGCGGATCAGAAGTGGAAAGGTTACACCTGCAACAAGTAAGCGGGGTACTACCCTGGTGGAACGTGGTAAGCTGCTGCGTAGCATAAAATACCGGGTGGATGGTGCTGCGGTGGTGATTAGTGCAGGTGGTGCCAATGTGCCTTATGCCAGGATTCATCACGATGGTGGAATTATTAAGCCTAAAAATGCCAAGTATTTGGCAATACCACTAACAGCTCAGGCAAAACTATATAAACCACGCCAATATCCTGCTAAGACGTTTATAGCCAAAGGCATTATCTTTGAGCAACCGGAAGCAGGCGGCAAGCCGATTC
>JAQVMI010000398.1 GCA_028703735.1 Candidatus Cloacimonadota bacterium
GTTACTGAGCATCTGAAGGTGCATTTTGGTAAGAAAATTGAGCAAAGAGGGAAGATAATTCATATAGATAAACCTAAGGATAACAGCGTGATAACCATTGTTCTGGATCCGGGACATGGCGGAAGGGATCCGGGAGCTGTGGGCAAAAAGCTAAAAGCACAAGAAAAAGCCATAAATCTTGCCGTTGCCCTAAAAGTGAAGCTGATGTTGGAAAAAGAACTGGGGATAACTGCTTTATTAACACGCAGTGACGATAGATTTGTCTCTTTGCAGGATAGAACTAAATTTGCCAATGAAAAACGAGCAGATTTATTTGTAAGCCTGCATACCAATGCCTCCAAAAACACCTCATCTCACGGTTTGGAAACTTACTATCTTTCCACCGCTCAAAGCACTGATAACCGGGCTGTGGAAGCCTTGGAAAATGATGTGGTAGAGCTTTTTGAAGGTGGACGTGCTGCAAAGAGCAAATATGACGATCTGGATTTTATTTTATCGGATTTGAGCCAGGCAGAGCATCTGGAAAATAGTAATATCCTGGCAGCCGGTGTGCAGCAAAATTTAACTGCTGGCACCAAGGCGTTGGATAGAGGCGTGAAACAAGCCAATTTCTATGTTCTACGCGGTGCCTTTATGCCTTCCATTCTGGTGGAAATGGGCTTTATATCCAATCCGGAAGAGGAGCAATTGTTAGTAAACGAAGAGTATCAAGAGCGTTTGGCGCGTACAATCTTCGAGGGGATAAAACGCTTTAAATACCGCTACGACAGGATTCGCAATACATGAGGCGTTCTACAGCTCACCGCAAGCGCAATACCTTAAGCAAGGAAGGCAAGCAGATTAGCCCAGTTTCTGCCAAAAAAGCCAGCAGTGCCGATCAGGAAAACACCAGCCGCGCCAAAAGTGAGTTTATTGCCAATATCAGCCACGAGATACGAACCCCCATGAATGCTATCATGGGTTTTGCTCAAATGTTAAAGACCACTCCCCTAAATGAAGCTCAGACAGATTATGTGGATGTTATTCTGGATAGCGGAAAGAAGCTATTATTAATTATCACCAATTTGTTAGATTTAAGTAATCTGCAATTGGGGAAGAGCACTCTAAACTTAAAACTATGCCATCTCCAAGATATGTTTATCAGATTGAAAGAGCATTTCGAGCCCTTAATTATCGCCAAAAATTTAAAGCCTCTTTTCCAATGCACCACGGAGGATTGTGAACTGCTGTTAGATTGCGAAAAGATAGAGCGGGTGGTAAGTTTTATCATCTCTAATGCCATCAAATACACGCAAAAAGGCTACGTTAGCTTTAAGCTGCTTACCAAACAGCAAAAAAACCAGGGCTTGCTGCTGTGTATGGAAATTTCTGATAGTGGAATAGGCATTTCTGAAGATAAGCTGCCCCATGTATTCGATGTCTTTGAACAGGGAGATAACAGCATAACCCGTCCTTTTGGAGGAATGGGCATTGGCTTAGGGCTTTCCAAGCGGATAGTTTTGCTTTTGGGAGGCTCTATTAGCGCAATAAGCAAAGTGGGCGAAGGCTCTGTATTTACCATAGAAATACCCGTTATGCGGGAAAAACCCAAGGTATAAAAAATATGGCAATTCTTATTCACAGCGTTTTACCCAAAAGCCTTGCTGCTGCAAATGGCATTCTTTCCGGCGAGCAGCTTGTGGCGGTAAATGGTATATCTGTATACGACTTTTTAGATTTAGAATTCTATGCTTCAGATTACGAACTGAATCTCACCCTGCAATCTGCCAATGGTATTTATCGGGAAATCCTTATTCGCCGGGAGGTTGGGCGTCCTTTGGGGATAGAACCGGCACCATATCCCATCCGCAATTGCGAAAACTCCTGCATTTTTTGCTTTATAGATCAAATGCCTCCGAATCTGCGTGATACTTTATACGATAAAGATGATGATTTTCTTTATTCCTTTGTGTTTGGCAATTATATCACTTTAACCAATTTGGAAGAGCTCGATCTGCAGCGTATTATTAGCCAGAGGATCTCTCCTTTGTATGTTTCGTTGCATAGCACAGATAGTGTTTTGCGGCAGAAGATGATGCGTTACAGCAAGCAAACGGACGCCATGAAAACCCTGAAACGGCTTAGCAAGGCAGGAATCAGCTTTCATATTCAGTTTGTTTGTGTGCCCGGCTATAACGATGGGGAAGAGCTGCGCAAGAGCCTGAACGAGCTATTAAGTTCGCAGATAAACCTGCTTTCCATCGGGGTGGTTCCTGTAGGTTTAACCAAATTCCGCACAAAACTAAGTCCCTTGCAGCCCTTTGATGCAGAAGGAGCCCGCAAAACCTTGGCAATTATAGATGAACAGCGTAAATCCAACTCCACAGAGATAATCTATCCTGCCGATGAGTTTTTTGTCCTTGCAGGCTCTGCTATTCCCGAAGAAGATTTCTATGGTGATTATCCTCAATTGGAAAATGGTATTGGGATGCTGCGTTTAAGCCTGCAAATCTTCCGCCAAAAAAAGCGCAGTTTACTAAAAGAACTGCGCAAAAAGCCCAATAATTACCTGATGATCAGCTCTGTAAGTGCCATAGATACAATAAACAAGATAGCTGCGGAGCTTAATAACCGCCTGGAAAAACAAAGCATTAGGGTGCAAACAATCCGTAACGATTTTTTTGGACCCCAAATCAGCGTTTGTGGCTTGCTAACCTATTCGGATATTAAACAACAGCTTAATCCTCTGGAAGATGAAATAGTTATTTTGCCCAATTGCATTTTTAATACAAGTGGTGAAACCCTGGATGGTTATGACCGTTTGGCATTTAAAAACACCTGGGCTAATCCTATCTTATTGATAGATCAATTTTTCGAGGATTGGGATTACCTGTAATACCAGTTCTTTATTTATGCAGATTATGTTTGTAATAACAGCCGCCATCGGCTGTTTGCAGATGTACTTCTAT
>JAQVMI010000399.1 GCA_028703735.1 Candidatus Cloacimonadota bacterium
GAATAACTGCAATTTGTGAGGGAGGATAAGGAAGTTTCGCTGCTAAGCCCACCGGTGTAAGTTTCTCCTTTCACAAAAGCATTGGTGATTGCTAAGTTATTTACTACTGCGGTATTACATTTACCCATAAAACTCTGCTGCCCTGTGTTGTGACGCTTTATATATAGATTGCTGATAGTGAAGCCGTTCCCTTCCAGGGTTCCGGTAAAAACGCTGGCTTCAGTTCCGATAGGAATAAAGCCACCATTTGCCTCGGGCAATGTTCCCCAAATTTCGGCATTATCCTGTGTTCCAGCTAAATCTATATCGTTAACAAGCTCGTAATCTACCGTAGGATCGAGCATCATAAGCTGTAGCTGATGAGCTGTGCTAATCTGTTGGCTATATTCAGAGCGTAAAATGGGGCGCATTTGTCCTATTACCATCCACCATGGTGCTGCTGGACTGGTGAAATCCCAGGATTCAGGATAAGAACTGCGGGTTTTAAGCTGTACGGTGGTACGTCCTGTCCCCAAGGCAGAAGAAGATGTGCCGGAACTTTCTATATCCCAATAACTATTTGTTGCAGAGGCATATTCATCGGTTGTAACCCCTACCAGACCGCCAATATTGATTCCGGATTCTATCTGGCAACTGCTGTAGCAATTGTTCAGGCTGCCATAATTCAGCATTTGTCCGGCAAATCCACCCACGTCATACCCATAAGTAATTGTGCCGGAACTGTAACAATTTTGCACTTGGCTATAGTTGGAAACAGCTCCTGCAAAACCTCCCGCTTCCCAACCACCATTTACCACTCCACTAAAGGAAGATGAACGGATATAGGCACAATTTGCAACTCCCACAAATCCCCCCAGGAAGTTCGAACCGCTAACAGTTCCGGTTACATAGCAGTTATTGATAGCAGGATGGTAAAATGCTTCGCCTAAAAACCAGCCATTAATGCTGCCTGCCAATCCACCTACATTATGTCCGCATCAGAAGTTTGGAGGTAATATTTACCCCATTCTGCAGAACTTTGAGACAGCCAGAAAAGATTTTCCAAACAAGAGATGATGTAGGGTGTGGAAGATGTGCCATTTCCTCCGGCTGGGGGTGTGGAAATTTGAGCAAAAACAGTCACTGAAAGTGATGTGAAAGATTGGAGAGCGCAGTTAGTTGATAAAGCACGTAAGCCTCAGTCTGTTGACAAAGCCCGGATGGTTCAGACTGATGATAAAGCCCGCAGGGCGAAATATCATAGCGAGGGTGTGAAGTGAGCTTCAGCGAACGGAACCCCTCGTATCGATACAAAAAATAAGTTAGCCCTTTATGGGCGACACAAATAGATGAATAATAAACAATTAGCTTCAAGTGTCGCCCCTAAAGGGCTTTTTATCATGGGTCATTTGAATAGAGGGGTTACGCTTCGCTCCACCACCTCGCTATGAAATCTCGCCCTCCGGGCTAAGCGTGAACTTTCGCTTAAGCCTCTTAAATCTCTGCTTCAATCCCAATGCTAAAGTTACGTCCTGCTTCCGGAAAACCATACTCCCCCTGATAATCAGCATCCAGGATGTTTTCCAGCCCAAGGGTTAGCTTTAGTTTACGCCAGGGAATGCTGAATAATGCGTCCTGCCTCCAATATGGTGAAAGGGTGTGATAGCCGCCTGCATCATCCTGAGAAAATCTTTCCCCTTTATAGTGAGAGCTTAGCTGAATAATACTTTTTGCCGGCAGAGATAGGCGATTAGTAATTGTAAGGGAGTGTTTTGGAGTTTCGGTAAGGCGGTAATCGCTGTTCTTATAATAATCCAGGTAGGCATATTCTGCCTCCAGACTCCATAAGTTTAGGGGTGCCATTCCCATAACTATTTCTGTGCCATAAGATTGCACTTCGTAGATATTGGCATAGCGTCCGTTGTATAGGTCTATCAAATCGCGCGTATCATTATAAAACAAACTGGTAGAAAAGTTTATAAAGTTCCATACCACAGCGGATTCGTGACTAAGCTCTGCTTTTAGGGAGTTTTGGGTTTTTAAATAAGGATTTCCTTTGGAATAAGAAAAAAGCTGCCTAAGAGTGGGGTTGGCAGAATTGCGTCCCACTGCCAAAGAGGTTTTTGCATTCGAATTTGGCGAAAATACCAGCCCCACAGCCGGTTCCAGATTCCATACGGGTTTGGTAATTCTGTCATTTTGGTTTCCGCTGATGCCAATGGCTGTTGTTAACAACAGGTTTGTAAGTGGTTTAGCTTCATATTGAGTGAAAACCTGGGTATTTTGAACAGTGTTATCTGTCCAATCCGGGTAGTCGGAAGTGTCTTTTCGTTTGCTTCCCTGCAGTTCATAGCGAAAGCCCCAATCCCAGGTTCCGCTTTGTTCCCTTTGCCAGCGCAAGCGTGGAGCAATAGCAAGGCTGCGGTTTTGCATTTGTGAATCCACATTTAAAGATTGAAGCAGGGGGTCGTTGTATTCCAGATAGCGATCTCCTCCTCCATCAAAAGCCAGCATGTTTGTTAACAGCAGTGTTTCGGAGAGGATGAATTCACCAGAGGCAGTGGCATGATAGCGTTTCCAATCCTCATAAAAACGGAATCTGCGTTCATAGATGGAGGCAGGAAGTTCTTTTTTGTCCATTCCGCTATAGCCAATATCCAAACCAAGCTTGTGGAAGGTAAAAATATCTGCATTTATCGAACCCATAAGGTTGTATTGAGTTTTAGCACTGGAATTGCGGACACCTCCATTCTCGAAAGGGGTGGGGATAAAATCATCTGCCAAAACAAAGCCGTCGGTATGCTCACGTGATAAGCCAAGCTGATAGCTGTAGGTATCAAAACTATGCGCACTGCCTATTCTAAGCTCTTGGGTGTTATTGCGTTTGATGACACCACCAAGCTGCAGCAAGTGTTTCTGGAAGGTTCTTTGGTGATAAGATTCAGTATCCCGCCCATGCTGTTAGAGCC
>JAQVMI010000400.1 GCA_028703735.1 Candidatus Cloacimonadota bacterium
ATGGCGTCTGCTTCAGGGACAAGAAACTAACGAAACTGCATGGACAAGCCTAACAGCCGATCCTATCACTGCCACAGCATATCAAGACAATGGTTGGGGACCTCTACCTGATGGCACTTACAAATGGTCTGTGAAAGCAGTTTATACCGGTGGAGCCCTCTCCATCCCTGCTTTCTCTAATGCCATCCCCAAATACACCCAGATCGGAACCATTGCCGGTATCGTACGTAACACTCAGAACCAAGCTATTGCTGGTGCAACCGTTACAGCCGGTGAGATTACCGCCACTACCAATGCTTCTGGTGCATATAGTATGACTGTGTTAGCCGGAACTCACACTGTGGTTGCCAGCCATCCTAACTATTCTCCTGTAACTCAAACAGGTGTTATAGTAGTAACCGGCAATACAACCACTGTAAACTTCCAGCTTCCTGCCTCTACCAACCTATTGGTAGATGGCTTCGAAACCTATACCAATTTTGCTCTTGAATTCGCTCCCTGGACTCTTGTGGATGTAGATTTGAGCGCAACTTATGGTATGGAAGATATCGCCTGGACTAATGCTTATGCCCCGATGGCTTATATCATCTTCAATCCCAGTGCAACTACTCCTCCAGTTACTGACATGGCACCTCATGGTGGTGACAAAATGGCTTGCTGTTTTGCCTCAACAACTGCTGTGAACAACGATTGGATGATTACTCCGCAACTTACCGGAGCCACTCAGATTAAATTCTGGGCAAAGTCATACTCTGCTCAATACATTGAGAGTTTCAAGGTTGGCATCTCCACTACCGGAACCGCTCCTACGAACTTCACCATCATCAGTGGTGCAACTGCAATCCAACCTCCAACTACATGGACAGAATACATCTATCCTCTGTCCTATGGAACCACACCCATTCGTATTGGCATCCAATGCGTTTCTGATGATAAGTTCGTCTTCTGCGTGGATGATGTAACAGTGGAGGGCGCATCTCCTAATGAAGATCCTATCGTTCCTGTGATTGCCACAGAACTTAAAAATAACTATCCTAACCCTTTCAATCCTGAAACCACTATTTCTTTCAGCGTGAAAGAAGCAGCACCTGTTACCCTCGAAATCTACAACGTAAAAGGCCAGTTAGTAAAGACCTTGGTTAACAACGTTATGGATGCTGGAAATCACAGTGCAGTTTGGAATGGTATGGATAATAACGGTCGCTCTGTTGCCAGCGGTATGTACTACTACAAGATGAATGCCGGCAAATACAGCAGCACTAAGAAAATGGTCTTGATGAAATAGTTTGGTCTATTAGCCGGTAATCCGGTTCTTAAACTAAACAAAATAGTAGAGCTCCGGGAGTTTCCCGGGGCTCTTTTTTTGTGGCTATCTTCTGTTTATAGTGGGCAGCTTTTGAATTATTCAATATCCTTATTGAAAGAGAGCCTAATGAAACGGCACACATACTTCTGTGAAAAGTGATTTAGTAGGCTCTCTTTCATAAAGAGTGGGGAATATTTTTACAAGGATTTCAGGGTTAAGAGGATTAACAACGGTTCTCTTTAAAAACGAAAGATCATTGAATAATCTGGAACGCCGGATTTATTCGGTTGGATTACCAGATTTATTTGGTGAGTAAAGGAGAAAATGATCCGAATTATTGATGATTTATGCCTCAAAACTGGATGAATCCGGTGTTGCAGCCGGCTAAAGCCTGCGTTCCATTTATGTGCAATGGTCTTAACGAGTGGGTTCTTTTGTCATTCCGGACTTGATCCGGAATCCAGTAATAATTTAGACTTCTCGGGGGTGGCAATATAATATTTAGTAAGACAATGTGTTATCTTTCACTCTTCAGGAGCTGTAAATATGGATTCCTGCCTTCGCAGGAAAGACAAGCAATAGAACATATCTACCCACTCATATATACAGGTGCTTTGCAGCCTCTACTGCAGCGTTTAACAGCGGTATCAGATCAAACGATTTTTCGATAACTTTTATCATTCCGGCATCTTCCATGTTCTTTACATGTTCAGCATTCAGGACTCCAGATATCCCTATGGCAGGCATGTGATGTCCTTCAGCCCGGATTTTCTTCAATGCATCAGCACCTGTTATACCTTCCAGGTTGTCATCAATCAATAGCACATCAAATTTCTGTTTGTTTAATTCTAATAGTGCAGCAGATAGATTCTTCACTCCCAAAAACTTATGCCCTATTTTGTTGCAAGCCCGCTGAAACAATATCTGCAAGCTTTCGTCATCATCCAGCATAAGGATTTTCACCTTGGTTTCTGCAGCATCCAGAGCAGGTTTCGCATTAATGACCTGATGAGAAGTAAGCAGAGTCTTGATAGTTTTGGCGAGTTCCGGAGCTGTAAAGGGTTTTTGTAAAAAGGGGATATTTCCTCGGATCACTCCTAATGGCTGGATGATATCATCGGTAAATCCGGACATAAACATTACTTTCTGCTCAGGATAGTTTTGTACTATCCTATCTGCCAAGTCCTTGCCGTTCATACCAGGCATGATGATATCCGTAATCACCAGAGCTGGTTGCAGCCCTTTTCCCAATAATAATAGTGCTTCAGCTCCACTATTTGCAATCTGAACTTTATATCCAAACTTGCTTATCATCTTTTGAAAATATAAAGACAGAGCTTCTTCATCTTCTACAACAAGGATTAGCTCTCCATTTCCGTTCAGGTCTTTTTCCACCGGTTCCATATCCTCAGAGACATGTTGCTCGTCGCAATAGGGCAGCAGAATTTTGAATGTAGTTCCCAATCCCGGAGTGCTTTCCACCCCGATTCCGCCTCCGGATGATTTAACGATGCTGATTACATTGGGAAGCCCCAATCCCAGCCCCTTACCCTGGGCTTTAGTGGTGAAAAACGGCTCAAACAGCTTGCTCTGATGCTCTTTGGGTATTCCACATCCGTTATCAATAATGGA
>JAQVMI010000401.1 GCA_028703735.1 Candidatus Cloacimonadota bacterium
GCAACATTCCAATCATCTATCGCCAGTTTGCTTCCCAGCGAGGTAATGGCAACACTGCGCGTTTTGCTGTTGCCAAGATCATCTGATACCGTAACAGTAATAATGTATTCTTTCTCTTCTGTGGGATTGAAGGTTAGGTTGGTTCCACTCGGAGCTGAATTTGTGTATGTTCCACCGGTTACTGTCCAGGCAAAAGAAAGCTGCTTACCAATTGTACTAAGGCATGAAACACGTGCAGTAACAGGTTCGTTAACCGTAATTGTCCCATTATCCACAGTTAAATCTTCAATTACAATGGCATTCTGTGCCATATTCATCAATTGAGTACTAATTGTACTGGTAAGAGAAGTGACCACTTGCACGTTTTCGTAGATTCCTCTAATGAATCCATCTGCCAATGCTATAACATTATATTCACCCTGGGGAAGTTGCTGCACTAAATTTGGGGGAGCATTCATAATAACAGTAATGCGTGGATCATCTTCCGGCATATTTGCCTTGGATATAACTAAGGTTTTGCCTCCGGTAATAAGTGGTGTGCCAGCACCCTGTTGAGTTACATTAACATTCAGTGTTCCGGCACTTTGCGTTGTTTGACCTTCTTCCATGTGCTGATTAATTACTTCGTTTGTCCATTCACCTGCACCACCACCATAAGCATCTCCAACTGCTTTTACGCCTGTTTCACCCAGCTCGGTAACGCACATGGCGGAAGCAACCCTTTCTTCATCTGCCCAGTTGACTACCGCAGATCTGGTTTGCATTTTCATAGAGCTATCGTCACTTAAGTTCAGATAGGCATTTGCTTTTTCCTGAGGTGTGTTACCAGGTAACTCATCGTAGGGAATTCCCCATGCGTGATCAGCAGGGGAGGTTATAGGATTCCAGGATAAAATTGCTTCTTTAATTAAAGTATCACGTGCAGAATTGCGTTTTTGGATAGTTTCTGCCCAACCGGAGACAATTGGAATACCGGAATTAGGATCATGAACCACCTGGCTGATGGTTTGTTTGCCACTTAGTACTCTCCAGCCGGAGCGAACCATTCTTCCACTGGAGACAACGGTATCTTTTGCCTTGCTGTATATGCCTTTTGCCAGGCTACCCAAGAAGCCTTTTTCACTTCCGTAAGGGATGATGGCGTTTTCTGCCTGAATCAATAATTCAAATTGTGAGGCAATAGCATCACTTTGTGCAGCATAGGTTTCTACCAGAGCATCAATTTCCTCTATGGCATCCTTGCCGCTTTTGGCACCAAGAGCTCTAATCTTTGTGTTGATCTGAGCCATTGTTCCATCTCTGTCCTCCATTGCTGCGGTTAAATCTGTTTGATACTGCCAATAGTTTTCCAATGCGGCTGCTGTGGTAAGGGATGTGTCTTCTGGATCATCCTTATCTTTGCTACATCCGCTGAACACTAAAAGAACACACATTGCCATTAGTAATGCGAATACTTTGATTTTCATAATAAGCTCCTTTTATAATTTTGCAACATTGTGCGCTTTCGCAAAAGTGTCAACCGATTTCTTGTAAAAACAAAACAAGGATGAATAATTTAGCCATTCATCCCTGTTTTTTTTGGTTGAATTAAATTAGGTTATAGCAGTTCGATTACCAAGAATTTCTGTTTACGGAAATTAGTAGGATCGGTTACCGTAAGCACATTGTTACCTTCAATTTTCTCTACACTATAGGTTGTGGTTATGTGATTGGATAGAATTGTAAATCCCTTTTTAGTAATGGGGAAAGTAATCTGCTGTGTATCCATCAAGTTCATCTGGGTAAACTTATCTGTTTGGATATTGTGTGTAACGGTAGTAACTTTGCCTATTCCCAGCAAGCCACCCTTGCGATCTATAATACCTTTATTCATCAATTCCTTACGGGTTCCATAAATGTAGTATATTGTATTGGCATCAATACTTGCCTGAGTAAGCTGCTGCTGTTTTTCTCCGATAATGTCATCGCGTTTCTGAATAATTTCCATGCTTAGCTTGCGTTCGCTTTCGATAGTTTCATTCAGAATGCCCAAGCGTTTCTGCAACTCGTCCATCATGCTTTCTTTATCGCCTAAGCTTGCTTTAAGTTTGGCAATAATTTCTTCCACACCCTTTAGCTGAGTTTTGGATTGGGCAAGTTTTTTTTCAAGGGAAGAGATTTTGTTTTTATCTGCTTCAATTTGATTACGCATATTTGCTATGGAAGATATAATCCGTTTCCTACGATCTTCGGGAGTTGTATTGGGTAATTCTTCTTTAGTAAAAAGCGTTCCCGAAAGATCACTATCCAAAGATTCAAGACTGGATTGGATTTCTCCAATGGTTGCAGTGGAATTTTCGTACAATTCCTTTAGTTCAAGATTAGTTTTCTCTAAAGCTTTGGTTTTGCCATTAGAGCCCATCCACAGCACTCCGAAGAGGATTGCTATGATGGCAAGAATTACCATGATTATTACATTAGTAGCTTTCATACTTGACTCCTTTCCGTTGTAGGTTATTATGGCATCATATTTATATGCGGAATTTGTGTCAAGTCCAAAAAAGGAAGAACTAATAGTGAACTACTCTTTATTATCTGAATGGGTAAAAGAAAACAGTGACTTCAGCGGAAGCGTGGAGAGTTGCTATCTATTACCCGAAATCGTAATATTCACCCTGAAGGGTGGCGAAAAGCTATGTTTTGTTTTGTCTAATCGAGATTCGTTCATATATTTTGATAACTCCCGCCTTGATCTTTCTGAGGCAAAAAGCATCTGGCAGAACCTAAAAAACTCACGAATAGACAATTTACGAATTGCAGAACAGGATCGTATTATCTATTTTAACCTTAGCCATCAGGATATCTATCAACAAAACCACACTTACATCCTTGTGGCAGAATTGATGATGCCTCAGCCGAATCTGATCTTCTGTAATAGTAAGATGCAGAT
>JAQVMI010000025.1 GCA_028703735.1 Candidatus Cloacimonadota bacterium
TTTTATCAAAAACCCCAAAATCTGAAGGTGCGCTGCAGCATAATCTCGTGACTTAGCACCTTTTCTTGAGGTTCAAATTCGAAGGTATAGCCCAGCTTGAAGTTTTTAGGAAGCATAAGGCGAATAGAGGTTTCGTGGGTAATTAAGATACGGGTGCGCTTCTCCAGGTCTGTTGCTTCCTGAAGCTCCAAATTGTAATCCAAAAACAATCTGCGCCCCAAATATTTACTCATGGATAGCGACAGATTATTTAGCAAAATCGAAGAGCTGAATTGCGATACATCAGAAGTGAATTGCTTCATATCTGTGGTTTTGGCTAATTGATCTGGATCATTTGAATACTGAGTATAAAGATTCTGGATAAAACCTGCACTAATGGAAAAATTATCCAATTTCAGTTTGCGCCGGATAAAGTTTTCCACTGGAGACAAGATAGGAGTTAACAGCGTGGAATCCAAATTACCAGAGATTAGGTTCAATGCTTCATCCTGGAGCATGCCATTCTGGTTCACTGCTCCTGGAGCTGTGCTTCCACTATAGCGTAATCTTGCCAGAATCTGGCTGATTGTTCGGTCTTGAGGATTATCACTGCTTAGGGAAAACTCCAATCTATCCATAAAGCTTTTGCTTAAATCATTGGAAGTGCTTGCGGTAAGGGTTATTAAAGAACCATCTGGAGCTCGTTTGATAAACACGCCATCCACACTTAATAAATCTTGCGAATCCACCATCTTGATATCCACTTTTTCCACCTGAAACACTGTTCCGAAGATATCGATGCTGCCACGTTCGGAAGAAAAATTTGCTTCTTCCACTGCAAAATCCACTCCATCATATAGAAGGTGCAGATACCCGCCCTGCATAAGATTCAGACGTGCCGGATAAGTTACGTAACTTACGTTTTCTCCTAATGTTACCATAACATCCAGGGTAAAAGGCAAGGGTGCAGGTTCAGTTTCTATCTTTTTACTTGCTGCTGTTCGCACTGTGTTCGCCAGAGAAAGCAAATTGTCTGTATTGGGAGGAAAAAGTATGCTGGAATTGGATACCACCACTTCCGCAGATATCTTCATCATGTCAAAGGGACCCTTCACTGTGGCAAATCTGCTGTTGCGTCCCTTCAAAACGAAATTGGTTAAGGTACGGGGTGGTGAAAAAAGCGGTATATTAGCCAGGATTCCGGGTTCTTCCACCAGGATTCTAAAAATACCCAAATCCAGAAAACCCAGGATAAAATGATCGCTGCTTTCGGATTCGAAAAAGTTGCTGAAGAGAAGTTTTCCTTCTCCCATTTGAAACTGTCCCCGCTCAATAATTATGCGGTTTTTATCGAAGGTTCCCTTCAAGGTAATGCCTGTAAGTGGTTCGCTTTGGTCTTTCAGGCGTAAAAAGCCATTGTTTATCTCCAGGTTTCCACCGGTGAACATGAATTGTTCTTCAAAAGTGCCAATAACGCAGCTTATGGAAGAGCTACCCTTGGCTTCCTCTACATAGGAAGTGATATTATCTATCCAGGGGAATAGCTGACCAACCATATCGAGCTTTAGAACATTGTTACCCTCGTAGAATTCGTTTTTGACTACATTGTAATCCAAAGCTCCGGAACCGGTTAACTCGAACAAACCATTGGCAAATACATACAGACTATCCAGTTGCAAAAGTTTGGGAGTTTGAGTGGCTTTAATGATAGCTGTGTTTACCGTATAGCCCTCGAAGCTGATATCCGAAGCCTGTAAATCTGCATTAATATCCATATCCAATTCTTTATTAGCTACATCCCGCCATACAATTCCGGCATTGCCATGTAAAACTCCCGTTACAGGAGAATCTATCAATACATCTTGTAGGGCAAAACCATTGAATTCTGCTTGAAGGCTTAATTCGATTTTCTTTTTTAAGCTAATAGAACCGGTTAAATCCAGCAGTCTGTTCTGCAGGCTTTTAATCCCACCTTTAACTTCAACTTGCGAAAGGGGTCCAGCTAAATTCAGCTCGAAACCCAAAGGGACTACTGCCAATAGATCTATCTTGCCTAAGTTTAATTTCGCCTGAACTTCCCTACTTCCATCCAGATTATACTCTGCAAATAAAGATAAGCCCGAAAAATCTGGAATGCTGTTATCCAAAGCAGGATAGAACTTTATTATGTCGTTGGCTGTGATATTGGTTAGGGCAACGGAGAATTCCACATCTGCAACATCCCTGGTGTTCAATCGCCCGCTTAAGCTAAGCTGCTTATTTATGTTTAATCCGCTTACCTTTAACTGACCATCTTTCAAAGATGCTGCCAGGCTAAAATCCACAGGCTGATCGTTCATGCTACCGTTTTTACTATAAACATCAATTGCAGCTTCCAGGGTTTTTATATTAAGCCAGCCAATTCCATCCAAGAAGCTATGATATGCAACTACGCCATTTAGCTTTGTATCCAAACCGAAATGAGTTACAATTTTGTCTCCGGTCATAATTGCTTTCAGAGAGCCACTTATCTGAGGTTGTATTTTTTGAAGGGTGGAATCTGCATAAATCTGTGACGCATGAAGATCCTTAAAGCTTGCATCCAATAACAGATTCCTATCCAGCAAGTCACCTACTAAACTAAGCTTGAACCCCTCCTGTCCGTTCAGATTTGCATCCACATAGTAACTATTAGCTTCGCTTAGTGGAATTAAAGATACATTTCCGCTCACCCCTAAGATAGAGGTATTCCAGCCATGAAAATCAACATTGGTTAAGGTTGCATTAACCATAGGATACTTATCCAGAAACTCTGCATAAACCTCAAACTCGCCAGAGCCGTAATATGGCTGAAAATCTGTGGAGATGGGCTTTGTAGTAAGCTTGGCATCCAATGCCATAAACATCGTGTTAAAATCACCTTCTAATGTGAAAATCTGGTTATCAAAATTAGCATCCCGAATCTGATAGGTAGCCACATCATCTTGGTACTCAGCACTTATAACCAGATTTTTTAAGCTATAATTCTGGTAGGTGATAAGATTGGAACTTGCATTCAGAGTGGCTTCAGGATCCTTCAATGTACCAGACGCAGAAGCGGTTAGATCTACATATCCGGATAAATCCGGAGAAATCATCCCCAGATCAGCCCCAGCCTGCACACTAAGTGCTTCAATAGAAAAATGGGAACTAAGCCCTGCCAATGATGCATCTGCAATAAGCCAGCTTGAACCAATCGTGCTACGGCTGAGCTGTGCACTTAGCTTATCTCCATCTGTTTCTGCACTAAGGAAGGGAATATTAACTGCATACTTATCAGCAAAATATGCCTCTGTCCCCCAAATCTGTGCCTTTGCCTCGAAAGAAACTCGTGCTCCCACCGAATCTTGTGTAGCTGATCCAATAGCTGAAATCTCTGTGGAAAAATTCCTTACATCCGGGTGAGAGGCGAACTTAGGACGAAAAGAGCTGATCTCTGCTTCTGCCTCTGCAATTCTGCCCTTATCCAATACACCATGCACCGTGATTTTGCCCTTGTTTGCACTAATGGCTTCTAAGGATATTTTGCTACTCCCGTTATTTATCACAGAAAGATTTATATCATGCAGCTCTTCGCCTAACTGCAAATCTCCCAAGGAGATAATTTTAAGAGGGAAACTACCTACAAACACGGCACTGCCGTTTTTGATGCGTAAGCTGCTAAAGTAGGGAGCAATATCTGGAATTATAAAAGGTTTGGATGCCTTGGGGGGTTTAGGTTTATGAATATAGCGATAGCTTACAACCGGCTGAACAATATCAATCTCCTTTAGCAATCGTGATACCTTGAAACCGGAGAACATGAATCTGGTAAGGTTATATTGCACCCTTAAACGCTGAACCTGGAAGCTAAGGCTGCTATCCGCAGCAGTGAAGCTAATCCCTTCTGCAAGAAGCTGACGATCGCTGATTTTAAGATCACCAATAGTAAGCTTACCTGACATCAGCCCACCAAGCTTATCTGCTGCAAGCTGACGCACTTTACCCCTTAGCCCAAATCCATACCATGCCACAAAGAATGTGGTGTTAACCACAAGTAGCACCAGAATTAAGATCAGGAATTTTTTAGCGCGTGGCATAAAACCCGGAAGAAGCTAAGAAATTCAGGATAACAGGCTCAGTTTCCCTTGAGCAAGATTGTAAGTTTGGGAAGCTAACCGGGCAGATTCTCTATCGTGAGTAACAATCACAAAAGCCTGTTCCCTTTGTTTATTTAGCTGAAGAATCATCTGCCACACTTCTGCGCTATGATCCGGATCAAGATTTCCGGTTGGTTCATCGGCAAGCACAATCTTGGGGTTATTTATCAGTGCCCTTGCCAAAGACACTCGTTGCTGCTCTCCCCCACTAAGCTGATTGGGATATCTGGAAAGCCTGGAAGCCAAGCCCAAAGTACTCAAGAGTTCGGAAGCTCTTTTTTGTGCAACAACACTGCTGCTCCCCGCAATAATCATGGGCAGGGCTACGTTTTCCTTGGCGGTAAGATCCTCCACCAGGTAATGAAACTGAAACACAAAACCCAGCTCAGAATTACGAATCTGGGGAGCTTCCGGCATCATGGAACTAATTTCGCGTCCACCTATTATCACCCTGCCGGAATCTGCTGCATCCAATAATCCCAAAATGTGTAACATAGTGCTTTTCCCACAACCGGATTGACCCGTAATGCAGATCATTTTTGCAGTTTCCACTTCCAAAGTAGCATCTGTTAACACATTGATGCTTTGGTCACTATCCACATAGCTTTTACAGAGGTTGTAGCCTGCTATACACAGCATTTTTGTTTGTCCTGAAGTTGCATAAACATATACATATAATTCCTTTAAGGATTGCGCAGCAATTCCATTATTTGCAGCTTATCTATCTGGCGCAGGGGATAGCGGATACAAACCGTTACCAATAACGCTGCCACACAAAATATTAATACTTGATTCAGGGGAGAGATCGCCGCTGAAAGAGTATCTATAAAATACACATCACCTTTCAGCTTGTAAAAACCCTGTTTCTCTACAAACAGCGAAAGCAAAGCCCCCAAAATCTGTCCCAATAGTATTGCCCCAAAAGCCACCAAGCCCACCTGATAACTGAGCAGTTTTTTTATTGAAGCAGAGCTTGCTCCCAAGGTTTTTAACACGGCAATTTCATTCTTTTTGTCCAGAATAATGGTGGAGACAGCAGAGATTACATTAACGCCAGCGATCAACACCAGAAAACAGAAGATGATGAATATAAGCCACTTCTCCATGCGAATTAACCCCAATAAACCGGAGCTGAAGGTTGTCCAGGGATACACATAATATTCAGAACCCAAGCGGTTCATAATCTTCCTGCTTACGTTTATTGCAGAATCCACATATTGGGGCTGCAATCTTATCTCCAGCTTGGAAAACCCCGGAGAAATACCCAGCAATGCCTGTGCATCTTCCCAGGTGCAGATTACCGAAGAGCGATCACTTTCGTACAGTCCGGAGCTGTAAATACCGGTAATCTTGTAGCTGCGTTGCGAGGGAAAAATGCCCAAGGCAGAAATTTTATCAAGCTGAGGATACACAACCTTTAGTGTGTCTCCAATACTTTTTCCCAGTTCCTTTGCAAGATATTTTCCCACGATAGCTTCGCCTTTGGCAAGCTGTTTGTTTCCCATGCTTACATATTTTTCAAAAGGCAAAGCAGTTGAGCCATCGCTATAGTAGGCAGTTAGGGATATCCCCCTTACCTTGCTTTCTCCCACAGCCATGGCGGAATAGCTTAACGCAGGCAACACAGAAGAAACTTCACCATGCCTGGTTAGTTTTGTGGTAAGCATGTTCGCCTCTATCGGGCTTATGTAACTCTCAGCAGTGTTTTGAATAGTGATGTGAGGAAAGGAGCCTAATAAAACGGCTTTCAGGCTACGTTCATAGCCCTCGAAGAGGTTCAATCCCGCACTTAATATAGCCACAGATAATACAATTCCCAAGGTCATAAACACAAAACTGAAGCGCAAAAGATTGCGCTTTGGAGCTTTAATATAGCGTAAGAAGAAAAACTGTTCCAGCTTATCCATGTTCCGCTCTGTCTATCTGCTTTGGATCTTCTATATTTTTTGTTTCCGCAATAGATATCTGCCCTTCGCCTCCCTGGCGTGATCTGTTAATAATTAGTTCCGAGATTAAGCCCAAAGAAATGAACTGCAAGCCTCCCAGAATTAGCAAAATCCCCAAAAACAGCAAGGGACGGTTAGAAAGAGGATGACCCCAAAACAGCTTTAATACTGCTAAGTACATGGTGATTAACACTCCGAAAAAGGAGGATACAATACCAATCCTTCCAAATAGGTACAGAGGGCTTTTGATATACTGCGTAATCATTTTTACCGTTAAGAGATCAAAAAAACCTCGTAAATAGCGTTCTATCCCATATTTGCTGCTGCCAAACTGGCGAGCTCGGTGCTCCACTGCCAATTCTCCAACTCTGTAACCCAAAGAGTGTGCTAAAGCAGGAATATAGCGATGCATTTCACCATATAGGGTCAATTCTTTCTCCAAGGGATGTCTATATGCTTTGAATCCACAATTATAGTCTCTAAGCTTAAGCTTGAAGGTGCGAGCTGTTACATAATTGAACAGCTTGGAAGGCAGCACCTTATGCAGGGGATCGTGCCTCTGCTTTTTCCAACCGGAAACCAGATCGTAGCCCTCATCCAATTTTGCAAGGAAGCTGGGAATTTCCCGAGGATTATCTTGCAAATCTGCATCCATGGTAAATATCACATCTCCGCCTGCAAGATTGAACCCCGCTTGCAATGCTGCAGCTTTACCAAAGTTCCTGCGGAAACGGATTATCTTAAGGTTAGAATCCCTGGAAGCAATTTTTTCTAACACCTCATAGCTGCCATCTGTGGAACCATCGTCTATAAAAATAAGCTCGTAGGTATGATATGCACAATTAGCCACAATTTCTGCATAAAGCTGGTTTAATGATTCTCGTTCGTTTAACACGGGAATGATAAATGATAATTTCATAATGCCTTATTTATTAGTTTATTAGATTACTATAGATAACATAGTCATAACCAAGCCCGATCCCAAAGGAATCTTTAGATTATCATCCAAGGGGATTTTCCAGAGCTCAGCCAAAGTAGCTGCCAAAGCACCACCCAAAGCCAGTATCGGGCTTTTTAGCCAAAACAAGCCGAAAATGAAACAACTTACGAAACATGCCAAGCTGCCTTCCATACTCTTGCTCATACCCACAAATTTGCGCTTGCCAAAGTTCATCCCCACCAAAGCAGCAAAGGTATCACCAATAGAGAGAAAAGCCATGGCGCAGGATGCTATAACAGGCTCGAAAAAAGCTACGCAAAGCATTGCTGCAAATAGCATGTAAGTGGCACCGGTAAAATCTTTAAGCTCATGACGTCGCAGGATTTGACCAAATATCTTATGGAATGTCTTTCTAAAATTTCGCTGCCAGAACCGTTGAAATTCTATTACCATACTAAAGGTAAAAGCCAGCAACAGCATAGAGAATCCCAGCCTGCGGTTATACCCAAACAAGTATTTGTAGCTGAAGGGGATAATTAAAGAGCTAAGGTGGATAGATTTCCTAAGTGTTTCGCTAAGTCGTCCCATTTTCACCTCAATTGATCTTCATATCCACACCGTTTCTATCCTTAACATTGAACCCAGTTACTATTAAATTTCGGCGTCTTCGTGCCACAAAAGTACCCGAACCAAATGCGGTGCCTTCCATAGCACTAATGCATCTCCACTGCCATGATGAGGCAGAGAAATCCCAGAATTATCCAATCCCACAATTTCCACAAGTCTTGCTCGGGTTATATTGCGGATTAGAAGGGTGGGTTCAGGATTCATTTGCCCCCAGGGGAGCAGCAATTCCAGCTTTTTCCAATTATCATAAGTAAGCTCTTCCACGCATATTTCTGCATCCCAAACCAAAGCAGCAGGTGAAGCTGCTGCCATAGTATGCATTAAGAAGCTATTGAAGCAATCCAAAAAAGCATCGTAATTTGCAGGAAGCATGGTAAAACCGGCAGCTTTGGGGTGACCTCCAAACTGCTTAAGATGCACTTTGCAATAAACAAAGGCATCCACCATATTAAACCCTTCTTCGCATCTGCCTTCACATACCGTATCTCCATTGTGAGATTTCAGCATTATCGCGGGGATATGCAGCTTGTTCACAATATAAGTGGCTGCTGTACCCAATAGTGAATAAGGAATTGCATCCTCATCATCAAAAAATACGAAGCTGTTACCTACATAATCTGCACTTATGGTATCCAGTAAGCCAAAAACTCTGTTCAATTCTCCTTCCCAGGCGTTTTTTTGTCTTTCCAGAGCTTGAAAAAGTTCTGCTTTGGCATCGGATAGTTGTAAGATAAAACGCATTGCCATGTGCTGTCCACCAGCTTCCCTGCCATTTGCAATTAAGCGGGCTGTATATTGCAGGAATCCATTTACATCAGTGATGCAATTCATCCTGTTATAATTTCGCAGCAAGAATTCCACAGTTTCATCCTGTACTTCAGCAAAGTGTTCCATCACATAGCGCACAATAATGCGGTTTAGACCAATCATGGGCACTTTATCGGCAATAGAACCAATGGCAGCCCAAAAATAGCTGGCAGGATCTACAGGATGCTCCCAAATTCTTCCCAGATAACGAATAAGCATTAGCACAACTCCCACACCCGCCAATTGTTTAAAGGGATAAGCACAATTGGCAAGCTGAGGATTCATTATCGTATAGGCATTGGGTAAAGTTTCTATTTGAACCAGATGGTGATCTGTTATCACCACATCGCAACCAAGGGCATTTAGCTTTTCCACTCCATCATAGGCTGAGATTCCATTATCCACAGTAACCACCAGTTTGTAACCACCATCTTTAACAAACTGCACAAAGTTTTTCTGAATACCATGAGATTCCAGATTGCGATTCGGGATATAATAATGGTGCTTCTGGTAACCACAGGAATTAAGAAAATTATACAAGATATAGGTGCTGGTGATGCCATCGGGATCGTCGTGACCAAATATTACCATAGGTTCGTTTCGGAACATGGCAGTACGAATTCTTTGGGCTACATGATCAATATTGGCAAAAAGAGCTTCATCGGGCAGTAGATCAAGATTTGGATCAAAATCCTCTAATCCAAGATTTCTGGAGGCTAATATCTGGCAGAGCAAATCCTGGGGAGGGTAATCAGCAGGGTTATTATCGCTTGGCATTATTCTACAGCCTCCTTAGTGGGTATTTCCCTTGGGGCTCTTCTATCCTTGGGCTTGGAAATAATATCAAATCCTGTAAATCCGATCATTAGTGAAAGAGTGGTGTCGCTAAGGTTATTCGTTGCCAAATCACCTCTTTTCAGGTATTGAAACCCAAAGTCTATGCGGTTAACTTCACGTTTCAAGGGAAGAGTTAGACCATAACTAAGGGCTATTTCGTCGATATCTCCTCCGTCCTTATCGGAAAATGCCAGTTGCCTGTAGCTTGCTCCAATACGCATGGGAAGGCGCATAAAGATGGTCCGGTGCAGATCTACATCCGGCTCGTAGGCAAATCCCAAACCTGCTTTCATACCATCTCTGTATGTATCGGCTATGGCACTCCAGGGTTCGTAACTGATATCTGCGGCAAGCTTGAACTGTTTGATGGGTAAATATGTTGCGCTAAAGTTATATTGAGCCGGAAGCTTATACTCGTAATCCGTTTCCGGCTCGGTGGAATGGATTGTGCTGCGAACTGATTCGCCTTTTAGGGTTACCGGAAGACTTGCATGAGCTCCCAAACTAAGGTTATCAAAGCTCTGCAGCGCACCCACAGTTACAGAGGGATTCTTAAAATCACGCACTAAGGATTCGTAGGTGTTAAACATATTATTGGACGAAATCTGTGTGAAGGATTGTTTATCGTGACCAAAATATAGGTTTGCACTAATTCCAGCATTGAACTTCTTATAATTCGCACTATAAATGAGATCTGCCTTGTATAAATACTTGTCGGTGCTTTGCTTTTCTATTGTTCCATCGGCAAGCTCTGTTTGATTATTCACCAAACCCGAAGCTTGGGCATTAAACTGCATCCCAAGTCTGTGTCTGCCCAAGGGAACACTCATGCTAAAATACGGAAAATCCAGCATGTCATCCCGGAAGTTCTCGTTTTTACCGTTATATTCGGAATCATATATGGCATATCCCATCATTATTCCGGTGCCAAAAAGTGTTCGGTTACCCCTATTCTGCATGGCAGGATTGGCATAGCCTGTGTTATAACGAAAGATATCGCTGGCACCGGTATCACCCATACCAAGGCTGTAAATATCCCTGCCATAATATTGCACGGGGAAACCCTCGTAAGAGAATATCGAATTACCTGCCCACAGTGCAGAGACGCACAGGGCGAGAATTATTAAAAAGTTCTTCTTCATTTTTTATGTCCTGCTTTATGATGTGTAGGTTTCACGGGGTCAGGAGGTATCCTGAAAAAGCGGTGTGCATTTTCGTATGATATCTCTGCCACTTCGTTTGGAGTTATACCCCTTAGCTCAGCTATTTTTTCTGCTACCAAATGCAGCAATAATGGTGAATTGCGCTTTCCCCGGTGTGGATGAGGGGGTAGGTATGGACAATCGGTTTCGATCATAAATCTATCCGGGGGAATTATGCGGATTACATCATCCAATTGTGAATTTGCATAGGTAATTGAACCAGTGAAGGAGATCATCCAACCCTCGTCCAGAACCTGCTGCGCAAACACTATATCACCGGAAAAACAATGGAAAACCGCTTCTTTAACAGATTCCCTTTTCAAGATGTTAAAGCACTCCTGATGAGCTTGTCTATCGTGAACTATCACAGGTAAATCGTATTCCACCGCAAGATGCGCTTGATTGGCAAATACTTCCCGCTGCACCGGATACGGCGAGAGATTGCGAAAGAAATCCAAGCCAATCTCTCCAATTGCCAAAATCTTCTTTTCTCTTGCCAAACGTTTAATCAATTCGGCATCGAAATCTGTGGCATCATGTGGATGATAGCCCACAGTGGAGAAGATATGCAGGTGCTTCTTCGCCAACTCCAAAGAGCTAAGCGAAGTCTCCTTATTAAAGGCTACATTAATAATATATTCGATTCCACTGGCAAAACATTTAGTAATCAGGGTTTCCCGATCGGAATCAAAATCAGGATGGTCCAAATGGGCATGTGTTTCAAAGAGCTTCATTTATTGTTACTTATCCCCTATTTTATACTGAATGCAAGATAAATTTGCCTGCTCTTTTCTGTCAAGCAGTTCTCCAGTTGTTTGGCTTTTTTCTTGCAAATAACTAACTTTGTGACTGCCTGGTTCCAGAGCAGGAGTCATTACCACCGTTGTTAGCTTTAAGAATACCTCTATCTTCTTTGGCGGGAAGGACTCATTTTTGTTGGATTTTGAGATTGACATGAGTAGAACTGATGGTTTTTTGGGGGTCCAAGGGAATAGGACTCAATGGCCTCGAGCCAATACGCATGTTTCCCTAGCCCCCATGCGGGAACCATCAGCACTGCACGCTTTAGTCCTTCAGCCCCTTAATAATATAGGTAGATTTACAATGAGTGCTGGGGCTGAATGACTCCTGCTCCTGCGGGAACCACAAAGCAGGAGTCATTGCCACCGTTGTTATCTTTAAAAAATACCTCTATCTTCTTTGGTGGGAAGGACTCATGCGGGTACCATCAGCACTGCACGCATTAGTCCTTCAGCCCCCTTAACAATATAGGTAGATTTACAATGAGTAGTGGGGCTGAA